>NZ_VJOT01000045.1 GCF_011087585.1 Neochlamydia sp. AcF84 | reverse complement strand
CTGAATTTCTTAAAATTAAAACCTTACTTAATCACTTTGCTTTAAAATATAAGTTAATCCTTAAAGCCAATCAGATGGCCTATCAAGAACTGCAAAATTTACAAAGGAGTTCTATGCCTGCGTAAGGTGAGTTATAAATTTTCTTTTGTCTTATTAATTTAGCTTAACATCTACTTAATCACGATAAATAGATTCAATTCTCCCTTTAGAGGGATTTAAGCTACCCGCTTTAAAATTGCTTTAATAATGTGCAAAAAGATAAAGGGAAGACAGGGATTTTAAGGTATCTTCTAAAAGAGCTTTGGTAATTTTCCAATAATTTTTCTTTACGAAGAAGTGAAAATACTGATCTATTTTTTTGCCTTTTATTGATGCTAATTAATGCTTTTTATCTCTCCTTTGTATTGATGTACCTAACGCCCATGAAGAATATGAAAAAAGAGGATAAGGTGCTAGGAGAGAAGAAGATTAAAAGATAGTTAAAAAGGATAGGCATTATTCAGATTACACTGCTTCAGCATTTCAGCAAAAACTAAGGAAAAAACAAAAAATCTTTCACTTAACTCCTCTAAAGCAAATCTTTTAGATCCAATTAAACCTCCTATTTTGCTATGCTTCATTTCTCTACTTTATTAGTTTTCGCCTTTATCTTAAAAAAGGATCTTTGCATTTAAGAGTATGAAGAGTTTTGATGTCCTGCATAGAAGTTTAAATTTACGTCAGCATTATTTACTTGAAGCCTCGGCAGGTACTGGTAAAACCTTTTCCATCGAAAATATTGTAATACGCTTGTTAATTGAAGAAGATCCTGAACTACAAGAGACTTCTCTTCTTGAACAAATCTTAGTGGTTACATTTACACGAGCAGCTACGCGCGAGCTAAAAGCTAGAATTAGAAATAAGATAGAAGATTCCTTATCTCTTCTTCAGAAATCCTCTAAGGAGGAAGCCTGTGATTATTTACAGGCCGTCATGGAACAAGGCGATGCCCAAGTTGAGAAAGCTAAAAGGCGCTTAGAACATGCACTAGCCACTTTTGATCAAGCTCAAATTTATACGATCCACGGTTTTTGCCTGCGCATGTTGACCAACTTTTTATTTGAAAGTGATTTTAGCATGCATAAAGGATCCTTTAAACAAAAATCTTTAACAAAACAAGAAGTTTTTCAATTGATTCGAGACTTCTTCCGTACAGAGATACGGCCCCACATTTTTAGCCCTGTACAATTGCAGATCGTGCTACAAGCCCATGGCAATCGTCTAGAAAAAGTCCAAGAAGCCTTATTAAAATATTTAACAAAGGATTGTGAGATAGCAGCTACTTCTGATTTTTCCTCAGACGTAGAAAAGTTTTGCAACATCATGCGAACTTTAAAAAAAGAAAGAGGATGGCTACCCGAGAAGATGCAAGAAGATGTTGAAAGGCAAATAAGCTTTTATAAAAGCATTAGAAATAAAAGCACAAGCTCTATTTATACTTTTATTGAGTTATTTAGGAAAGATAGTTGGAATGCTGATGATTTTGATCTCCTACTTAAAGAGGGATTATTTATTTGTGAATTTTTTGCCCCCAATAACCTTAATAAAAAGAAATCTCATAGTCTTCCTAAAAATTCTTCGCTACATTACCCTGAGCTAGTTCCAATTCTTACTCAATCGCTCTATCCTCTTGTACAGCAAGCAAAAAGCTATGAATTTATATTTGCCCGCCTAGTTTTCTACTGCCGCCTGCTAATGCACAAATATCTTTCCGAAGAAGAAAAACATCAGGAAAATGATTTACTTAAGCATATGCTTAAAGCCATCAATTCCCCCTCCTTTGCAGGTAAAGTACGTTCTCTTTATCAAGCTGCCATTATCGATGAGTTTCAAGATACCGATCCGGTGCAATGGAAAATTTTTAATAGATTATTTTTAGAAAATTCTACCTGCAAAATTTATTTAGTCGGTGACCCTAAGCAATCTATTTATGCTTTTAGGCAAGCAGATATCTATACCTACCTTTCTGCTGGAAAATCGTTAGGCCTTGCAAATCGAGCTTCTTTAGATACTAACTACCGTTCTCAACCCTCGTTAGTACAAGCTTTGAATGCTTTATTTAAAGCATGCCCTGGATTATTTTCTTTACCTTCCCTAGCTGAAGAAGCCTATTTGGATTATTCTGAAGTCAAATCTTCTCCTCATATCAAGGAAAGAAAATTTTCAGACGAGCAGGGTAGCATTCATTTCTTTCAAGCCCCTAGCGTTTCTAAGTCAACCCAAAGATTCCCTTCAGAAGAATGCGAGGAAAAGTTTTTCTTTCCTTTTATGACGCAAGAAATCACACGTCTGCACAACTTAGACGGCTTCAAATTCAACCAATTTGCTATTTTAATTAAAGATAGATTTCAAGGTCAGCGCTTAGCTTATTATTTTGATCGTCATCATATTCCCTATCATTTACAAAAGCAAACCTCGTTGACAGAATCCATTGCATGGGAGAGTCTTAGAGAATTGTTAGTAGGTATATTAAATCCAAGGAATGAAAACTATGTTAAAATTGCCTTAGGAGGCCCCATATTAGGATGGAATTACAATGAAATTAAAAAATTAGAAGATCCAAATTTTTTAGAGCATATCTTAGCTGAATTTTATGCGTTTAAACGCCATTTATCTCAAGAAGGTTTTTCTACTTTTTTTCAGTGTTTTATGCAATCTACAGGAACTATGGATAGCTTAAGTGTAGCTGAAAGGCTCATGAAAAGAGAAGGCGGGGATATATTTTATGATGAGCTTACTCAAATTGCCTGCTTACTGATGGAGTATCAAAATGAGCACCCTGCAAGCCCTGAGCAGCTGATTGCTTTCTTGGATGAATATAAAAACATGGGGGTAGAGGATGAAGAACGCCTTAAAAAAGTTACTGATCCTAGCCGTGAAGCTATTTCTATTTTAACCACACATAGCAGCAAAGGTCTAGAATATGATATCGTCTTCGCTTATGGAGTGGTAGGCCGCACTCAATCAAGAGATCGTCTGATTCCTCAAAAGGAGGGAACCTCTCATTATCTAGTCCCCTGCTTAGACAAGCATTCTGCCTCCTATACTAAATATTGCGAAGAGATGGATGCAGAGAAGATGCGTCAGCTTTATGTAGCTATGACGCGTGCCAAATACCGCTTGTATGTACCTGTAGCTGTAGGCGATAAGCCCTTAGAAATGGAATGTGGAGGAGCCTCTCCTATGGATATTTTCTTAGCACGCTTAGGACAAAAGAATTGCAGTTATCAAGAGCTTTACAGACGGATCAAAGAGAGTGATGGCTATCAGCTACAAAATTTTATCAAGGCTTATCCAGAGGCCTCCATTACCTATTCACTATTAGAGGAAGCATTTGATGAAGTAACACCTTTAAAAAGTCAAAACATTCCCCCTCTTATGGCCCCTCCTCTTGTGGAGATTCCAGGCGAAAAAAACTTTATTCAATCTTTTACATCTCTTACGCGTTACAAGAAGGCTTTAGCAAGCAGAGATCCTTACTCTTTAGACCTCGCTAATGCAGTGCCTCATAATTTTCAAGCTCCTTGCAAGAATGCACACACTCTTCCCTCTGGAAATGTCACCGGAAAGCTACTACATAAGATTTTAGAAATTATTCCTTTTTCGGTTGTAAATGAAATCTCTTCTGCTAACGATTTAAGAAGCTGGATTCATCCATTAATTCAAGAGACTGATTATCATCCGTGGGAAAAAGTACTTTGCGAGATTACCTATGAAGCCCTACACATAAAAATTAACGAAGATTTTTGTCTTAAAGATATACATCCTTCCTTACTTTATCGTGAGACAGAATTTCTTTATCCTAGTGAAAAAGAAATGTTGGTGGAAGAGCTTCAATGGCATACAGGTTTTTTTAAAGGAGTCATTGACCTAATATTTTTTCATAATCATCATTACTACATTCTTGATTGGAAAAGTAACTGGCTAGGTCCTAACATTGAATCCTATGACCTTGAAAAAATGAAAGCCGCTATGGAACAGCATGATTACTACTTTCAAGCCCATATTTATTGCGAAGCTGTAAAGCGTTACTTAAAACTAGTAGACAAACGACCTTTTGAAGAAATTTTTGGAGGATGCTTTTACATCTTTTTACGCGGGCTTAATGCCAGTGCAGGAAAACCTACAGGCGTCTTAAAAATCTGATCTTAAGAGCAGCTAGATGAGAAATAAAAACTTTTCCCCTTATTTAAATAAAAAATCATGCCATCTTTACAAAACATCAATCTAATAGATAAGCTTAAGAATAATCAAGCACTCCCCTTGGTAGATTGGGCTTTAGCCGATTATTTAATTAAAAGCTATAATGCCTCCGTAGATGCCCTGCCGCTCCTTCTTCATCTCTCTCAATCCGCTCGGGCGGGTCATCTATGTATAAAAGTTTCTGATGCCGAAGTTTTACCTAAACCCCAAGATGTATGGGAAGTGCAAGAGCAGAATAATTTCTCCGCAGAGGAATGGCAAGAATTAGAACGATTAATTAGCCGCAGTACCTACCATATTCCTCCTTCTTTACTCCACCTGATTACAGAAACAGAAGATATAGTTCCTCCAACTCCTTTATGTCGCTTAAATGATCTTTTCTATTTTCAAAAATATTGGCTATACGAACATCGTTGCTTACGAGAATTCCATCAACTTTTAGAACAAAAAGCTTCTCTTGAGCTTGATAAAGCACTTTTCCAAGCTAGCCTTACCCACCTTTTATCTACTAACAACTTACTTCCTGAGCAAGCCCAAGCTATTGCACAACTAGAAAATCAATCATTAACTATTATATGCGGCGGACCTGGAACCGGTAAAACTTATACGGCAGGTTTACTTATTAAGGTATTTTGGAATAGTCTGAATAATACTCAAAAAAATAATTGCCGTATTGCTTTAGCTGCCCCTACTGGAAAAGCTGCCGCGCAGCTACAGAAAAGCTTAAGTAAAGCAGTTAGTGATCTGGTCGGTTTCTCACCCATCAATGCTACCACTATTCACTCTTTACTCGGCCTTAAATCAAAAAGCCTATCTTCTTCCCCCCCTCTCATTAATGCGGATTTATTAGTGATTGATGAATCTTCAATGATTGATATTCGTTTGATGTCTTTACTTTTTCAAGCACTTAAGCCTGGTGCTCGCCTTATCATGCTTGGAGACCCTTATCAATTGCCACCTATCGAAGCAGGCTCTTTTTTTGCAGACATGACCTACATTTGTAAACCTCATCAATTCATTGAACTAAAAAAATGTCTACGCTCAGAGTTAAAAGAAATCATTGACTTAGCCGAGGAGATCAAAAAAGGAGAAAGCCAGGCAGCCTTACACCGCTTACAATCTTCAAGAAAAGCTCTGCACTTTACGAGATTGGGCAAAGATCTGCCAGCTTTTTCTATTCAGCAGCAACTATGGTTAAAGGTAGAGCCTTACCTATCATGGGAGGAATCAAATATTTCCGAACTCTCCATGAACCATTTCCGCATTCTTTCCCCTCTTCGAAAAGGGCCTTTAGGAGTAGATCAATTGAATGCTTTTTTCTACAAAGAAATTTTAAAGAAGACTAAAGCTCATCAACGCATGATTATTCCTATTATCATTACTACTAACGATTCTACAAGAGATCTATATAATGGGGATGTAGGCTTTCTTGTCAGGCAAAAGCCTCACCAACTAGAAGGTCATGTGCAAGCAGGGGACTATGCTCTCTTTGCAGATAAAAAAATACCTGCTCTTTTGCTACCTAATTATGAATATGCTTACTGCTTATCGGTACATAAAAGCCAGGGTAGTGAATTCAATCATTTGATTCTATTGCTGCCGGAAGGTAGTGAGCATTTCGGTCGGGAGCTCATCTATACAGCCATTACCCGCGCACGCCAGCAAATTGAAATCTGGAGCCAGACAGACTCTTTTGAAAAAGCCTTAAATAAATCCACCTCTAGACTTTCAAGATGCTCTAAAAAATAAGGAAAATTTGTTAAAAACTTAAATATTTCAAAAACTTAAAATTTAATTAAAATAGCAGGTATATTTTTTTCTTCTATAGTTTTGGCGGCACTGAAAGGCCAGCCAAGCTTTCCTCAGAAATAAAATTATTTTGGTCAATAGACCAAGCTTTATTTTAAGTTAGCCCCTCTACACTTTTATTTGCAGCTAAAGCTGTCTAACCTTTAATAAGCAATTGCTAAAAGAGTCATCTTTCCCACCTTTTGCTATTGCATCCAATGCCTCTTTTAATAAAAGGAAAAGGCATTCGATGCAATGAGTAAGCTTCCTATTCGACCTATAAAGCAACTTAAAAAGTTAAAGCACTTATTATCGCTAAATAAAAAATTAAAGTTTTAAGCGTTCACTTTTTCCATTTAACTTAAGCTAAAAAAGAGCTTTGCAACCCTAACGATTTCTCTAATTTTCTAGCAAAAAAAGGTGAATTTAAATTTGTTTTTTTTAGATTGATAAGGGGCAATAATTATTTGGTGGGCTTGAACATCTATTTCCATCAAGAGGCTACGCTGATTGCTAAATAAATGAGATAGCAAATGCTCAAGTTCTTTACACAGTTCTGACTGCTTATAGTATTTTTCAGGGATAGCAAGCGTGGCTTTACCGCTCTCTTTAAGATTTAAATGCAAAGGCAGTTCAATCGTTTTACCACTTAATAGGGTTATACAAATGATAGAGTCAGAGCTAAAATTTCTTAAGACCACTTCATCTAACGGTATATTTAAACTCGAGGTAAGCGCCCCTTCATAATCTCCTGGCAAGGCAGCGGATTCAGAAAAAGATTGTAATTTAGAAGCCATGAACTCCTCCTTCGTGTTAAAGTTAAAAGAAAACTCCCTATTGCTTTTTCTTGATGATAGCAAATTTTCAAATCCTATCAGGTTTTTAACATACCTGCTTCGATCCTAGGGAAAAGGTTCTTTTCAAACTCCCGAATGCGGGCGTCCCAGGTATGGTAAGTCATTACAATTTCTCTGCCGTTTTCTGCTACCTGTTGGCGGTGATCTTCGTCAGCTAAATAGTCCACGATCATTTGATTAAGATTGAGCAGACCATGGTATTGATAAAAGGCGATATCTACATCATGGGAAAAGAAATTTTTTAAATAATCATTTTCATTAGTAATGACAAGGGCCCCTGCCGCCAAAGCAGTAAAAATACGCTCATGGGCTCCAAATTTATTTTTGATACTGCTATTGAGTACGATTTTACTTTGTTTCATAATTTCGATACTTTTTTCATAGGTAACAGCATCATGAGTAATGATATTGCTTTGGTTTTTAAAGTAACTTTTCCAATTTACTTTGTCAACACTATGGCCAAATACATGTACAGGCACTGTGTGAATAGCTTTAAGGATATCAATTCGCTCTTTTCCTTTAATATAGAGTTCTACATCTTTTAATAGGCTAATGATATCTACCTCCGCAGTACGTAACTCAGGATGATTATAGTAGGCCCACTGAACCTTTCCCAGGGTAGCTTCAATAAAAGCTAACTGGGGATTTAAAAAAGTTTGCTCTACCGCTTCATACATCGCCTCGCAGACCTGTAAAGGGTATTTAAGGCGCCATTGCTCTCGTCGTGCTTCGTAATCGATGAAAGTGACAAGCATTGATACCTCAAAGATTTTTTCAACCTCAGAATCGGTGGTTAGATCTGATTCTACAGCGTGAGGAACAAAGAACGCCTGATGAAAATTGGTATTTTTAAAAGCGGTCACACTAGAAAAATCATCGCATCCTATAATCACATAGGGAGAAGAAATTTCGCTTAAAAAATGATAAAAAGGATCGACAATTAAGCTCAGGTAAGGCTTTTTGAGGATATTGCTATAAGGTATTTGATCATGACGAGGTACCCCATTAAATCCTACGATTAAGTCCGGTGGATCTAAAAGCATGATTTTTAAAGCTTCTGTAGCATCTTCAAAAAACCTAGCTTCATAGCCAGCTCTTATCCAGGCTTCATACAGCTTTTTCGTAAAATGATGAAGCACCCTATATTGGCTGCCATAAGGTGTTATTAAATCGACTTTTTTGACCATACATCCTGCTTTGCTAGGTTGATCCTCGAAATTTGTAAAGTAAGTGGTAACTTTAATAAATTCTTAGACTGCTGGTTCCCGGTAGGCTTAAATTTCTGCAACTTTACCGCTCAGCTTTCCTATCCTCTATTCTATTTATAAAAGAGAAGCCCAAAAGTAATTCACTTGTCCATGCCACTCCGCTCGATTTTTCTTAAGTGCTAAAAAGCTATATTAAAAAGCTTTTCTAAAAAGCTCTTGTACGTAAATATTTTATAAATCAGGATCCACTGCCATCGTCTAGAGTTGCTAAGAGCTTTTTAAAAATTTACTCTACCTCATCATTCAAAGGCTTTTTAAAGGTTACAGCTAAGCCCTTAGCGGCTTTCTCCATAAACTTATAAAGCTAACCCACCTAACGGGAGGTTGAGTTCATAATAGTTCGGACAAAAAACATCCCCACCTTGCCTTTCTTATCCGCTTTTAACTGAGCCATAATCTGTAGATAATTCAATCAGCTCCACAGCCATGAGTACACTACTTACTGTTGATCCATGATTTGCATAAAGGGCTTGTACGTTAAGAACTCTCTGGGCAAGAGTTGTTGTTATATGAGCAGCTTTATTCATAGCTTTGCAGATAGCTTACAGCTATTTTCAAGGCTCTTAAAGTCGGCAGAAACTTTCTAGCTACTGCAGGAAGAGAGCCTGACGGCAGCAAAAGAATACTTAAGGTCCTTAATAATTTTTAAATTAAATAAGAGTTATTTTATTTTCGTTAGCTTTCCTCCTTCTTTTTCACAACGCTTTATCTTTAGCTATAAGATAGGGAGGCAAGCTAGCAATAAACTTGCTTAAATGATTACAGGGATTCCTAAAAATTTTAAGGAAAAGATGGGAAATAACAGGACTAAAGCCTTACATAGGAATCCAATTCTTGCGCGCTGCTAGTGTTTTTGCTTTTCTCTCTTTTGCTATTCCGCTCGCTTTTAGCATATGCCCTGCTTGAAGAGTTTTAGCTTTTTTAGCATAAATTTTTAAAACATCATGTACCTTTTTCTCGAGTTGATCTCTTTGCAGCTGGATTTTTTGCCACATTTCCGGGGAGAAATTACTAGGATTATCTAGATAATTCCTAACTTGATGGGTTGAAAGTCCTGCATTTCCATAAATTTCATGCATTCTAGATTGAATATCTTCTTGCATTCTATACATTTTATTTAGCATTTCATTAATTTCAGGATCTCCATGCAGCTGTAAAATTTCATCTGTTTTAAGAAAATCAACCTCTTCCGTAGGGAGTATCTGCCTTTTTTCATGCCCAGATTCATGGTTTTTTGATACCAATCTTGTAGTAGAATCTTTAACTGCTTCAAAAATGTTTTTAGCTTTTTTGTCATCCATAGAGACATTTTCCTAATAATTGAGATAAATAGAAGGTCTATTTTCTTAATATCAAAAAAATTTTTAGACGTAAACAAGACTATAAATAATTAGTGGTTCGATTACAAAAAGACAAATCAAGAGATTGAGCATAAACGACTTAACTTATATAAAAGTCTATCTATTCTTCTCTTTTAAGCTCGCAAAATCCCAATCCAAACTATTTGGGAAATCTCCCTTTACACTATACCTTTTAGGAGCTATACTATTTTAATACTATCTTTAAAAAATAAATTTTTTAACAATTTTAACTAATAAGGGGCTATCTACCATGGGTTATCTGGAGGAATTTCAGGCACTGATTAATCATCGAAACTTTGCCAAGTTCTTACAACTTTGGGAAGAATATTGCACCTGCGATATTGTGGAGGTAGAGGAGCTAGATTATTTGTTAAAATTAATAAAAACATCAGATTTTGCCGCTCCTTTTGGAAAAGTCGTTGAAACGGCTCTACCTCTCTGGGAAAAAATTGAGGAACCTACAGGAAAATATCAGATTATCAAGCTTCTTATCGATCTGCAGACAACTCATACGCCCCGCTTAGCAGAGATTGCTCTAGAACAAATCAACCAGCGCTATCAGAACGATCCATTGCTGAATGAAAGATTAAAATTAGTGGGTCTACGTACTAAAGAAAATTTTCAATCAGCTCTTGCTAATTATGATTTACTTGCCCATATGGCTAAGGGTAAGTTTGTATTCCATACAGGGGGATGGGGTACAGGAGAAATTGTAGACCTTTCTGCTCTTAGAGAGCAGGTAACGATAGAGTTTGAAAATGTAACCGGCCGTAAACACCTTACCTATGCTAATGCTTTCAAGACCTTAATCCCTTTAGAGGATAATAAATTTCTTGCCCGCCGTTTTTCTAATCCAGATCAACTTGAACAAGAAGCCAAAGAAAATCCAGTAGAGGTAATCAAACTCCTTCTTCGTGATCTAGGACCCAAAAATGCGGCAGAAATAAAAGAAGAACTTTGCGAGTTGGTGATTCCTGAAAATGAATGGGCCAAATGGTGGCAAGGAACCCGTAATAAAATAAAAAAAGATCCCCTGATAGAAAGTCCCTCCCAACTTAAAGAACCGTTCCGTCTAAGAAAAGCCGAGCTCACGGCTGATGAAAGAATGGACAAAGCTTTGCAAAATATTAGCAGCATTAATGAATTTATTCAGTCTTCTTATAATTTTGTCCGTGACCTGCCCAATGCGCGTAAAAATCAAGAAACCAAAAACACCTTAAAGGATAAGCTATTAGATCTTTTATCAGATCCCACGATAGCTCCCGAACAAGAACTACAGATCTATGTGTTTTTAGAGAGCATGTTTGCTCATCAGGTAGAGGGAAAAACAGCAGAAAGCTTAATTAAAATTTTCAAAGATGTCCCTCAAATTATCAATAATATCGAAATTCAGGCCTTAAGAAAACGAGTGTTAAGCCTTGTTAAAGATTTTCGCCCTGATTGGCCAGAAATATTCTTACAGGTGTTGTTTTCCAATCAGCAAAGCCCCATAAGGGATTATATTCTCAAAGAGCTCAACCAAGGCGAAACCAAGGGGTTACTAAAAGAGAAACTTTCTCAGATGCTTAATCACCCCTTTGAGTCCCCTGAAACATTTGTATGGTATTTCCAAAAGATAGCTAATAAGGAAGATACGACTCTTCCCTTCCATGATAAGGAAGGCTTGACTCAGTTTTTTGAAGCCTTCCTTGTTCTTCTAAGCCATCTAGAGAGTAAAGTAGAATATCGTGATTTAGTAAAGAAAATTTACAATATGATTATTAATAAGCGATATGCCTTAGTCCGCTTTATTCTGGAAGGTACTTCCTTAGAGTTCATCAAAGAATTCCTTCTTCTAGTATCAAAATGTCAAACTTTTACCGACCATGATAATAAAATTTTACGTTCGTTAGCTGAGGTGGTGCATCCTACCCTAGCAGAAGCTAAACATAAGAAAAAACATTGGGATGATAATGTCATTTGGACTACAGAAGAGGGATACATGCGTATCCAAGAAAGGATCAGACAAATTGGCACCGTAGAGATGGTAGAAAATGCCCGCGAAGTAGAAGCAGCTAGAGCATTAGGAGATTTACGAGAAAACTCTGAGTATAAATTTGCCGTCGAAAGAAGAGGACGTCTGCAAGGGGAGCTTAAAGTTCTATCAGATCAGCTTAAGCTTGCTCGCATCATTACTAAAGAAGATATTCTTCAAAACGAAGTGGGCATAGGAAGCGTAGTGGAGGTCGTAGATAGCGCCGGAAATCAAACGGTGTATAAGATTTTAGGACCCTGGGACGCTAATCCTGAAGAGCATATTCTTTCTTTTCAGTCCAAATATGCCCAAGCTATGCTAGGCTGCAAGGCAGGAGAGGCTTTTAAATTTAGAGACGAGAATTATTCTATCGCAAAAATTAGTAGTTTTTTAGGAGATTAAATGGAGCTTATTCTCGCCACTCAGAATGTCCATAAAATTCGTGAATTGCGAGACATGTTAAAATCTTATAAGGAAGTGGCACACTTAGATATTATATCTCTTCTTAATTTTCCAGATTATGCAGCCCTCCCGGAAGAAGGATCTTCTTTTAAAGAAAATGTTGAAAGAAAAGCCTTGCATGCTGCTAAAAAACTAGGCAAATGGGTGTTAGCAGATGACTCGGGACTGGTGATACCTGCCTTAAAGGGAGCGCCAGGAATCTATTCGGCCCGTTATTCAGGCTTAGAGGCAACCGATGGTGAAAATCGCCAAAAGCTTTTAGCCGAAATGCAGGGCTTAGAAGATATTGAACGAACAGGTTACTTTGAATGCTGGCTTTCCTTAGCTTCTGCCGAAGGGATAAAAAAAAGCGTGCATGCCACCTGTGAAGGACTCATTATCAATCAAGAGCGTGGACGTCATGGCTTTGGTTATGATGCTCTCTTTATTAAACATGATTATGACAAAACTTTTGCTGAGCTTGATGAACAGACCAAAAATAGGATTTCTCATCGCCGTAAAGCAATTGAAAAATTAATCCCTTCTCTTGAAATGCTCAAAGATTGCTGATAAGGAGTATGCACTATTTCATTGATGGCTATAATTTAATGTTTCGCGTGTTAAAAGCCGAGAAGGAGCTGCAAACCCACAGAGAAATTATTATCCAAGACTTAAGTAAAAAAATTCATCTGCTTGGCCTCCATGCCACCATCATTTTTGATGCTCATCATCAAGCAGGAGAAAGTTCACGTACACATCTGCAACAACTAGAAATTATTTTTACAAGCGCGGGAGAAACCGCAGATGAACGTATCTTGCAGGAATTAAAACATAGTAAAAATCCTCGGCAAGAAACCATTATTACTTCTGATAAGAAGTTAGCTTGGCTAGCCCGAAGGCGACATGCTAGGACAGAAACTGTTGAAGATTTCTTAGTATGGCTGAATGCTCGCTATCAAAAAAGACTTAAACACTCTAAACAGCAGGCTCCTCTAGAGATTAAGCAAAAACCCCTCCTACGCTTTCCCCCCCAAAAAGCTCTTTTATCTAAGCCTCTTGCTTCAGTAGAAGGGTGCTTCGAATTTTATCTCCAGCAGTTTGAAATCTCTTTTCAATCGATGGTTAATACTCACTCCATCAAAAAAAAAGAAGTGACCCATCAAGCAAAAAGGGATGCTAAGGATTCTAATAGAGAATTAGATAAGGAATTAACAATGATGGAAAGATGGCAAAAAGCATTTGAACGAGATCCAAGCTTAGATGAAATTTAAGCCTCTGAAAATCAATAAAGTTTAAGATCTTTTTTAAGCTTTTGGGCGGGCTTATCATCATATTAATATTGCTTTCTGTAGAATAAATTGGTAAAAGGATTTTTAGATTAACTTTACTTTTTTTATCTTCCCTACCTTTTCTTTTCTTCTTACCTCATTAAATTAAGATAAATTTTGTACTTTATAGGAATTAACAAGGAGAAACCGTGATGTCCTCAGCAGTCAGTACCCCTCAAAATGCTTATCAAAGCCAAATATTCGCTAAAAATTTTTATAAGGAAAAGCTTTTGTACCCTTCTACTAATAAGCATACTATCACCTACACTCATAAAGAAATCAAAAGCCTTAGTTTGTTGCTAACTAATGACTCTCAAGATGACAATAAAAAAATGGGTAAAATCATTAAATCTGTAGCCTCTTTAGCAGAGTGCATCATTCATATTCTCATTCAACAAGCTGAAGAAAGCAAGCAAACAGCTCTTTACTATCAATTCCAGCTAGCTATCAATAAGGAAATCTCTACCCTGGTAACCATTTATTCCCTGCTAGAGGCACGCAAAGTTAATCCCCGGGCTCTTGCTTTGATGCATGTAATTAATACACTTATGCAATCTCTTTTTTTTAATGAACAGATTAAAAATTCCTGGAATACTCTGCTGGGAAATAAGAAAAACTCTTGTAGATCCTCTCTTAATTCTTCTTCTACCAAGCAAGAGCCTGCAGCTTTCACGCCCTTAACGAAAGTAAAAGCTTCATCTTCTGCTGGGACATTTGAAGGGCCTTTTATTAATAATGAATATGCCATTTATGCTCATCCAAAAGTATGTATAGATACGGCCGATCTAGAGTTCAGCGATGATAATGAAAAAGATGAAAAGAAGATGCGCAATATTCAAACGGCAGTAGCTGCGATAGCTATCTCCATCTTATGCTTCGATGATTATCAAAAAGCACATGCCCAGGAAGGGAAAATGATTGCTAAGATCGCCACTTTGCTAAATAAGGAGTTAGCATGGTTAGCCGTCATTTACGGATTGTTAGATAGGCAAGAGAATCATTCCTTACTAATCGAGCAAAAAGTCCAGGCAATGAAAGATGTAGTAGAAACCACCATTGCCTCCCTCTCTACGATTGAGTATGTTAACAAATGGTGGAAAGCCTACCTAGAGAAAAGTAATAGTACCGTCTAAAAATACTCTACTAGCCTCTCCGTACAAAAGCTATTAAGCGACATCCATCATAAGAGTATGCCGCTTAATGAAAAAATATTTAAAAGAAGAGGGATTCTTCTTGCTCAAAAACAAGCTTCATCATACAATTTTTGTTTTGCTTGAGGGGCGTTAGCTCAGTTGGTAGAGCGCTACAATGGCATTGTAGAGGCCAGCGGTTCGACCCCGCTACGCTCCAATTATTCCCTCATCTATCTTCAGTTGTATTCTTCGCAACTTCAATTGACTAGCCCTTAAAAAATTTTGAGCAGATGGGCAATGAAAAAATACAATCGTTTCTATCATTTTAGAAGTTTATCTCTCTTTTAAGAGTAATGCTACTGAAGAAAAGCTAAAATCGCTTTTCCTTAGCAAAAATAATACACTTTTAAGCTCCTCCTTAGGTAGCCCTGTATTTTATAAAATCCTTCTTTTTAAATAAAAAGACATGTTCCAAAGGGTTGGGTATGCAGACTAAGTTTATTAAAGTGTATAAGATTTCTTCTTTCTACGACTTTAAAAATAAAGTAGATCTTCATTAAAATTGCCCCCTCCGGTTAGGAAGCCTTCACTTTTAGTTTTCCCTCTATTTATCCTTTTTGTATAAATTTATTAATCTCTATCTTCACGCCCTGCTAAAGGGTTAGCCTCTTTTATTATGCGCTAAAAAAAGGCTCTTTTTTCCTCATTGACAAACTTTAAAGCCCTTGCTAGGCAAATTCCTTAAATACAAAGATTTTATGAAGTAACAGAATTGCATAGCAATCGGCTTAAAAGCCTAGAGATATTACTTATTGTACTTATCATATAACGATAAGCAAAACAGTGATCTTTTTTCTCCAAACTATCTTCTATCCCCCAATTCCCATCCCTTGCAAAGGAGCTTACCAAATCTTCAAAGAAGAAGATGTGCCGGGCGGTCTTTTACTTGCCGTAATGCCAAGAACTTGATCTGCTGTTTTAATCTTTAAGGTTTTCTATTCAAAGCTCCCATCTTTATTGCCAAAACTATAACGAAGTCGCAAGAAAGATCTTTCCGACACCTATCCTTCCTTTATTAAATATCGTCCATAGATCTTTAAGCTCTTTTCGGTTCACATATCGTAACGTTGCGGATTTCCCTGGCGCGGAATGCTATTAATAAGTACATCTACAAGGTTACTCCATTGACGTGCTTGCACATAAGGTAAAATTTCGTTTACATTCACTCCGACATTGTCGGCAAAATCAGAAGTAAATTGGATCAGATTATCTTTGTCAAGCTCTTCATTTAAACTGCTTTTCATTCCATCATAGTAATTGCTCCACACATACCCACCTTTTTTACGAATAGCATGTAGGCCTGCTTTAAGCTCTTCATCATTAAATATGCATTGTAAAAATCGAAAAGGATGAAGATGGTTGATCTTATCTCCTGCTCTTTCTAAGGAGGATTTTTCTCTTGCCAGTTGGGCTAAATTGTATTTGGCTAATGAACGAATGACATAACGAATGTTATTTTTTTCCTCTGTAGTGACAGGGGTAGAATAGTTACGGAGCACTTTATGTTTACTTTTATTCACACATATTTCTGGTATCCCGATAGTGTAATTAAAAGATAGCTCTGGGCTATCCTCTAAGCTATTAAAATATGATCCTGCCATCTCCTGGGCTATATCTAGCTCAGCTAGTTGAGCTTGGATTCCTTCTATGACTTCAAGGAAAGGAATATTTTCATCTACCTGGATAATAAAGTTACTACCGTCACGAGCTGCCACTCTCATATCTAGCGCAGGTAGATAGGAAAAATAAGACAAAGAGAAAACAAAAAAAGTTAGAAAGCCCATTGAAAAGCCTTTCTTTAAGAGTTTTCTCTTATTTAACCTTTTCTGGGCTAGAAGAAAGGCTTTGCCTCTTTTTGTTAAATAGCGGAAAAATCTAATGCATGTAATCATAATTTCCATCTTTACCTTTTTTTAAGTGGGTATTATTAAATTTAAACCTTATCCACTGGCTCTTAAATAAGATAGAGGACAAGGTTATAAGGAACTTTTTGATCATCCTAATTTCTATTCTATTCATACTATCTAGAACCGTCTCTTTTATTCCCATCAGCTCTATGCACTGATACTAGCAGGTAGAAAACCTCCTAACATATTGCAGAAAATGATTAAGAAACGGGGGCACGATCGGCAAAAAAACTTTTAATCGTTCTGGAATAGGATGAACATTTAGAACATATATAAGCAGCGAAAATCAAAGCCATAATTGTTCATCTTAGTTTCTGCAAAATCAAAGGGAAAATCGGGGTGTCCTCCATAATGTCTATACTCATAAAAGGGTACCATAGATAAAGCTAGCTTATCTGCCCAGCCATTTAATCTATAAATAAAAGGTAATTCAAAACGATACTGAATTTTGTGTCCTAGACTAATCGTGCTGTCTTTTTGATGGGGATCAGGGTCATCGCTGATCTTACATTTGCTAGTAAAAAGGAAACGTGTTTTAAAGTTGATGCCTATCACCCACGAAGGATGAGGATAAAAGTGAGAAAGAAACCCTACGGTAAAATAATCGTAAGAAATGCGCATTTTATGAATTACGGGGGAGGGTTTAAGAAATTTGTTGGTTTCACACAAGTATCCATATCCTAGGTAAGGTACAAATGTGGGCATCCAGCTTCTTTTCATTTGAAAAGTGTAGCCTATACGCCCTTCAACATTTCCCTCTCTATAAGATGATCTAAGCTTATGGCCTTTTGCACTGCGCCCTTGTAGCTTTCCCCCTGCATACAAGGCATTTAAGCCCCCATAGAGGCGACAGCGCTTAATCCTATCATAGCCTGCCTGAACTCCATAGATAAAGTTATGTTGATTAGAGCTTCCTGTATTAAATGAGCGTTCTCTACGAATATGATAAAAGGTTGGGCTTATGTAAAATTGATGAGGCGATAAAGGAGATGTTTGCTCATAGGCAGCCTCTCTTTCCCTCTTATAAGAATTTATTGTGCCATCTATAGAGCTAGAGACACTGTCTGCTTTCTCCAAGCTCTTTGTAGGGCTGTTTAGACAGTGGGATGTAAGGTCAGTGCTTGCACAACGGTTACCGCTACAATTATCTGCTTGCGCAGCTGCTTGGAATAATAAAAAGGCTATTACTCCTGTTAGCGTTCTTTTAATAATCATAGTCATAATGAATTACCAAATTTTGATGAAAATGCATGTTATGTCAAAGCCCTGCTTAATCTGTCAATAAGCTTCTTAAGAATTTTGGCAAAAAATAGGCCTTGTTGCGTAAATGACCTAATAGTTGGTCTGTTTAAAAGCTTATCAAGTTAGTACCCATTGTCCTTGGGGCATTCCAAGTGCTGTCATCTTGTTCATCGCCAAAGATTTAGCATATAATTCTGCCCGCTGATAGTCTAGCTTCCTAGAGCGAAAATCTCCTCCAAAGCTTCTTTTAAAGCGGTACATTGCC
>NZ_VJOT01000044.1 GCF_011087585.1 Neochlamydia sp. AcF84 | reverse complement strand
AAGTTTTGGATTTCTACTTTTTTAGCTTACCATTAAAAGGAAATTTACATTTTTTCTTTTTAAAATTGATGCAATGATGGAGTTTTTTAGGGTAAATCAGGTTGGACTATTTAAGGGGAGCAATTTTACAAAGTATAGGGCCACATAAGAAGTAGTTTGAAAGCCTATTATTTATTAATGATTAAGCTACTGTTAAGCCAATTAATAAGGCAAAAGAAAATTTGTTAAGGTCTCCTCTCCCATGCTTTTGGTCAACTCCTCATGCAATCACTTGCTCTATAAATACATCTTCTTGAGTAAAGAGACATCTTTCTAAGGGCTGGATAGATAAACTTAGTCTCTTTAACGTAATTTTAAAGCTAAAGGTAAAAATTTAGAAAAAATTTTACTCCAGCTGGATGCTCTGAAAGCAAGAAAGCTTAAAAAAGATTTAAGGAGAGGGTCTTCTACCTTAGCGATCCCTTATGAGAATTAGCCTGAGACTACAATAGCTTTAGGGGCTGTAGGCTGCGCTTGTACATGTTCAGAAAGTGCTTGATCTGCCTGCTGTGTTTCTTGAGATCTTACTAGATCATTGAACTGGCGACCTAATGAGCGACAAGCTACAAACCAAAAGATAATCACTACCAATAAAATAGAAGCTACATAGGGAGCACTCATGACTAAATTTCCAAAAAACATTAAAAGGCCCTGATGAATTAAGGATCCTCCTGATTTTCCAAGGCGAGAGCCCACCCCGTCAATAGCTGCTTTTCCTTTCAACTTACATTCATGGCTAAGTGGAATAAAAGCCATTTCTTTTGTCGTGTCAAAAAAAGAGTATTTAGCAGCTTTACTTAGACAATTTTGGGCCGATCCAAAAAATACAGCAATAGCTAAAGGAGTAGTCCCTGTTAACATGATTACCGTATCGGAAAGATGATTTTGAAAAAACATAAAACAGAAAAAGCCAGCTGAAGTCACTAACATAGTTAACGGCGTCACTAAAGCTGTACAGGTCCATCCAAAACGGCTGATAAACTTAGCCATAAATAACGCGGCAAAGGTTGAGACTACGCCCTGAATAGAAGTTAAATTATTTATATAAGTATTGTAATCTTTTGGGCTGGAATAAAGATACCTAAGCTGGTCTTTCCATACTACCTCAACGAGGTTGATCACTAGGTTATAAGAGACGACTAGAATAGCAATGCAAATCAGATATTTGGAATTAGATAAATAAGAAAAGCTTTCGCGAAGGGTTAAGCGTCCTTTTTTCTTAATTTCACGTTTATTCATATGAAAATCATCGAAGCTAGGATCTACCAGCACATAACGGTTTATCCACCTAAAAGTGCACATGGTAATAATGCCTGAAATGATCACTATGGTGGTTAGCATCATGACTGACTTTTCCCAAGCATTACCTATAAATTCCATATGCTGAGAACAATAGATGCCTAACTGACCAGCAGCTATTGCAGCGAAATTAGAAGCTATACCAAATGTTCCATAAAAGCGCCGGGCTTCATGAATACGCGTCACCTCGTTGGCAAATCCCCAAAATAATACACTCATTATAGCAGTGCTCCAAAGTTCTGCTCCCACATAAAAGGTAGTTAAAAGCCAATGCCGATACATTGCTATCATTCCTTTAAAACCCGTAGGAAGAACGCTTTGAAGATAATCTGCGCTGTGTTTAAATTCTATAACTTCTCGCAAAGGATAAAGAAGAAAAGCAAATAGTGCATAAAAGATTAAGAAAGCCGAGATCATGATATAAAATACACGTTCTTGACTGAAAATGTTGGAGATTTTAGTAAAAACAAGAGTAACCACCACTGCCATGGGTAAAAGAGCCCATACCTTAATAAATGGCAGGATCTCTGCCCCAGCGGCAGTAATCACCACCGCATCTTTCATGTTACGCAAGATTGTATAATTAAAACATATTAAGAACAGCATGAGAAGCATCGGCAGCATCTTTTTAAGCTCATGCCGGTGAATAGGCCAAACCAAAGAACGAAGGGCGCCAAACTCGGGGTTAACTAATTGAGTCATTACAACCTTTTGTAAATAAAAAATTTTAGCAAACTGATGATATACCTTTCAATAAGTAAAATTAAAATTAGAAAAACGTTAAAAATTCATTTCTTTCTTAAAAAAAGAAAAAGATAGCAACTTAACATCATCAATCAAGTCGCTATCTGAATTTAGAGAACAACAAAATAGCATATCGTCTATTTTTTTAGCAGCTACATTCTAGCCGGCTTTCTGTTCCTGCAACTTTCCCCTATTTGCCAAGGATAGGGCTTCCGATAAAGTCTCTTTTCTTTCCGGCTTTTTTAAAGTCATTTCATTAAATGCTCCTCCTAGGATACGGGTGGCCCCCATCCATACAGCTATAACCGCAAACAGAACAAGAGCAACATAAGGCGCACTTGCAGTGAAAGTAGAGAAAAGCAAAAGCAAGGTTTGATGTACAACAGAACCACTCGACTTCCCAAGCCTGGAGCAGACTCCATCGATAGCTGCCTTTCCTTTTAATTTCCACTCGGCTGATAGAGGAATAAAAGCCATTTCTTTGGTAGCATCATATACAGAATATTTAGCAGCACGGCTAAGAATATTTTGTACAGAACCAGCAAAGACTACTAGCATAAGAGGAGTCATTCCAGTTAGCGCCATGACAACCTCTGCCAAATGTCCTTTCATAAAGAAGAAAAGGAAAAACCCTAAGCTTGTAAAGAAGAGGATCATGGGAGTAAGCATAGCTGTAAAGGTCCATCCCAATACACGCATGCTATTACCTGAAACGAACAGGGCACAAAAAGTAGCAATGACTCCAATAATCGTAGAGATTTGATTGGTATAAAGGCTGTAGTCACTCGGGTTAGGATATAACTCTCGAACTTCGTGTTTCCAAATAACTTCGGTAAGATTAATTACTAAATTATAAGAAAGAACAATGATAGCAATGCAGGTAAGATATTTTGATTTGGAAAGATAGGCAAAAGTCTGCCTTAATGATAGCTTTTTATCCTTAAGGTTTTTATCTTCTGTAGCCGCAGCAGCATCATAGTAGAGAGGATCACTCAGTATACAGCTATTTAGCCATCGAAATAAAAAGATAGCTCCCAATCCTGCTAAAAGGACAAGAGAGACTAACATCAACAACGATTGATCCCATGCATCTTTCCCATAAGGAATATTAGGATTATAAGTATGACGGCTGATAAAGACAGACACTTGTCCTGCCACCACCCCTGAAAAATTAGCTCCAATGCCAAAGAGGCCATAGAACCTTTTGGCTTCACTCACACGTGTCACTTGGTTAGCAAACCCCCAAAAAAGCACGGATAAAATGGCACTACTCCAAAGTTCAGACATTACATAAAAGATTGTGAAAGTCCAATTACGAAACATAGCAATCAATCCTTTACAACCCAAAGGAAGAATTTGTTGCATTCTATCAGCTAAAGCATGAGGATGCAAAGAGTCACGAGCGGGATGAAGGATAAGAATAAATATAACAAAGTAGCTTAAAAAGCCACCAATCATTATATAAAACACATTTTCGCGAGAGAAACAACTAGAAAGACGGGTAAATAGGATAGTCATCAATACAGCACTAGGAAACATGACCCACACTTTAATAAAGGGGATCACTTCTGCCCCTGAAGACTTAGCGGTTACAACAACAGTATCTTTTAAGGTTCTTAAAATATTATAGTCAAAAGTAATTAAAAAGAAAATTAACAACATCGGAACGAGCTTTCTTAGCTCGTAATTATGAACGGGCCATAAATAGCTCCGCCATCTACTAAACTCTGGTTCATCTACCGCCTTGGACCCTGACATGCAAAACCTTTATTATATTGAAGATATAGCTAATTTTTACGAGCGGAGGGGATGCTAAAAGAAAAATGTGACTCAAAAAAGGATTTTCGAGGATCGGGAGAGCAAAGATCGGAGGGAGAATACTTATCATATTCCTCAAGTTATATTATCTAATGGCTTTCCCTGTTTTAGGGATTATTATATAAAGCTTACAAAAGTAAATTTTATATACATAGCATAGGCTATTCTTTTTTATTATTCAAGAGGATTTTCCCTCTAGCCATGGAAAGCAAAAACGTAAGGCTTTAATAATTAGTAACTAAAATCAAGATAGCTTTTTTGCAAGCCTGTATGCATTAGAGAGGGCTTCTATGCCGGGCAGGGTACCTGATTCAAGGAATTTTAAAGAGGCTCCTCCTCCTGTAGAGATATAAGTGATTTTTTCCATCAACCCGGCCTTTTGAAGAGCTGTAATAGAGTCTCCTCCTCCTACTACAGTAGTTGCCGCTGAATGAGCCACCTTTTCTGCTATAGCTAGCGTACCATTGGCAAACTCAATAGCTTCAATGATACCTAAAGGGCCATTCCAGAAAATAGTAGCGGCTTTTTGAATAAATTCAGAAAATTGTTGAATGGTTCGGGGGCCAATATCAAATCCTTGATAACCTTCAGGAATTCCTGTTTCGCTCAAGATGATTGACACATTAGCTGGACTTTCCAATCGCTGAGCAACAATATGATCGACTGGTAAAACTACTTGCACTCCCTTTATCTGGCTTTCATTTAAGATATCTTTTGCCATAGACAGAAATTCTGGCTCATATAAAGAATCTCCGATAGCATACCCTTGGGCTTTCATAAAAGTGAAAGCCATCGCTCCTCCAATTAAAAGAACATCTACTTTCTTTAACAGCGTTTTTAAAAGCCCTATTTTGGTAGATATTTTGGCTCCGCCTATAATTGCACAAAAAGGTTTTTTAGAATTCCTTATAAATTTTTCTAAAAATAGAATTTCTTTTTCCATAAGAAAGCCCATAGCTGCTTCTTGCGGAAAAAGCTTAGGAAGGTAATAAGTAGAAGTATGCTTACGATGAGCTGTGCCAAAAGCATCATCTACGTAGGCATCCCCTAACTTTGACAGCTGCTGGGCAAAAGAAAAATTATGCTCAGGATCTTCTTCGGCCTGATGAAAGCGAAGATTTTCTAGGAGCATTATCTGGCAAGCCCCCAATCTTTGTACTTGCTCTTCAACGTTTTTACCTACACAGTCAAGGGCCATATGTACCGGGCGCTCGATTAGCATAGACAAATGTTTAGCACACGGCAATAAAGAGAAATTAGGAATTTTTTGGCCCTTGGGCCGTCCTAGATGACTCATTAAGATAATAGTGCCGCCTTGCTTAAGAATATATTCAATCGATGGCAAAGAAGCTTGGATGCGTGTATCATCCTTAATCTGGCCTAAGGGGTCTAGAGGAACATTAAAATCCACTCGCATTAAAATCTTCTTGCCAGCCACGTGAAGATTTCTAAGAGAAAGCTTTGTTAACATGCAATTTTCCTAATATAAATGCCATCGCGTTAAATTTTTCTAAAGAATTTAACAGGATGCTCATAATACAATTAAGGAAAAAAGTGTCAATATTTAAAGCTTAAAAGGAAAATTTAATGGATTTGGAAAAGTTAGGAGCAGAGTACGCAAAAAAGGTTTTAAAACGCGAGGATCTGCAGGCTGATCCTGTAAAACAATTTCAAGCTTGGCTGGAGGAAGCTTATGCTTTACAAATTTTAGAACCTAATGCCATGGTCCTTGCTACCTGCTCAAAAGCTGGTCTTCCTTCTATACGTACAGTCTTACTTAAAAATTTGGATGAAAGAGGTTTAACTTTCTTCACTAACTATGAAAGTCGTAAAGCTCAAGAAATCAATGCAAATCCCCAAGTATCCGTTATCTTTTTGTGGAAAGAATTGGAAAGGCAAGTAGTTATTCAAGGATTAGCAGAAAAAACTTCGCGAGAAGTCTCGACAAGTTATTTCGATAAACGTCCGCGTCAAAGCCAATTAGGCGCTGTAGCCTCCCATCAAGGAAGAATTCTTTCGTCTCGTAAGATTTTGGAAGAAGAATATGAACGTTTAAGCGTAATATATGAAGGCCTTAAAATACCCTGTCCTGAAAAATGGGGCGGTTTTATTATCAAGCCTTATTACTATGAGTTTTGGCAAGGTAGAACTAATCGATTGCATGATCGTTTTAGCTATCACCTTGCAGAACAAATATGGCATATTCAACGTTTATCCCCTTAAAATATTTTGTAATTAATAATTTCCTTTTTTGCCTCCCCTACCACATCCGCAAATCCTCCGCCCTACTTAAAATCAAAATAAGCGGAAATTTGTAAGCTAGAATTTACGGCGATTTTCTTGTAAGCCTGGTTTTTCATCTGCTTGGATACTCAAAAATTCTTTAGCTACTACGTTTGCTTTTTTAATGCCTGGGGATAGCTCTTTTAGAAGAAAGCACAAAAGCTATATGGCTTAACGCTAGTCATGAATAAAGCCGAAAAAAATGGGCATAGGCTAATATCCATGCATTTAAAAAAGCTGATGTAGCTTAAATTTTTAATTATCCTCTCTATGAAATTAAAATTTTTTGAAAAAGTAAAGATTTATATTAACAAAAATTCAAAAATTAAGATATAGACCTATTTTCTTGCTAGCCTCTAGCAAAATTTAAAAAATTCTATCAAAGAAAAACAAAAATTTATACTGAGGATCTTGCTGATGATAAATGCTCCTTCTTTTTTATCGCTCTTCTTTACCTACGCTCAGAAAAAGTTACTGACGTTTTTCTGTATTTTATTAGGGTTTTCTTTAGGCTTTCCTCTTGAAGCTACCTATATTCTGCGTTATACTACAACCGATAATGGGGGAATCACTTTCACAGGAAATACATTGGGTCTTTCTAAGTATCCACAAGAAAACAATCCTGGCATAGATGATTCTATTGGCGCCTTTATCACTACAGATCCTACCAAGCAAGTAGGAACCCCCCCTCATGGTCCTTATCCCCTAGGAATTAATCCACCCGCCGGCACAACTTTGAATTATCTTGAAAACAGCTCTTCAGCGGTCCTGGATCTACTTCCAGGTAGTACTGTTCTCTATGCAGAATTGGTCTGGGGAGGAAGTTATGGTTTTCCTTCCTCTGGGGCCCCTCCTTTACCTCCATCACCTAATGTGGCTATCACCCTAACTACTCCCCAACAAATCAGTTACACGATTACAGCCGATCCAGCCACTAGCCAAGAAGCTATCACACCTGGTTACACGCAATCAGGAAATTATGTAAGAAGTGCCGATGTAACCTCCATTGTTCAAGATGCAGGCCCAGGCACATATATAGCAGGTGGAATATATGGAACCATAGTTGCTACAGATGACACTCATAATAGTGCAGGGTGGACGTTGGCTGTCGTCTATGCCAATCCTTTAATGCTGACCCATAACATGACCCTTTTTGTAGGCTGTGAGCAAGCCTCGAGAACCATTAATCCTGTAGAGGTGTGGGGGTTTTGTGCTCCACCTTCCGGGGTACTCTCTGGAAGGCTTTTTATTAGCGCAATTGAAGGGGAGGCTAATAAAACAGGTGATTGCCTGCTCTTTGGTAAAAGTTTACCACTTACCATCGCAGCCAATTCTCTTTCAGGTGTTAATAACCCCATCAACAATTTTTTCGCCTCTCAAATCAACACTCTACTTCCTCTGGAGCTAGATCCTATTCATAATAAATATGTAGCCGTAGGCTCTTCTCAATTGGATGAAAGAGGTAGCTATGGAAACTTGAACGCTGATCCCTTTAATAACCTTAATAAATCGGGTGGTAGACAGGGATATGATATAACAAGCATAGATGTTTCTCATGCTATTACCTATAATCAAACAAAGGCCTATGCTTTAGGTACGACTACATCGGATGATTATACAGTCAACGCCCTGGGCTTACAGATTCAAGTAGGAGCACCCATTATAAACTCGAAAAAGACTGTTAACGCCGTGCAGTCCATAACTTCTTCTCTTGGCGAGAAAGTCACTTTTTCTATCCGACTTGAAAATACAGGAACAAGTGATGCCTTGTCTGTAAATTTTAAGGATGCGTTGCCCGCCGGCCTTAACTATGTTGCGGGTAGTTTAAAATTGAATAGCATACCCATTAGTCCTGATCCTGACCTTACTCAAGGATTTTTTATTGGAGATATGCTTGTCGGCCAATTAAACACGATCGAATTTGAAGCCCACATTGCTAGCTATCCTTCTAACGGCAATACCTATTACAATAAATCTTTAGTTGATTATCAATTTGCAACCTGTGCGGGTAATAATTTTGGCCTGTCTGCTCAATCGAATGAAGTCTCTATCTATCTACCAGAACCCCCGGTGCCTGCTGCTACCGCCTCCTTAAGCAAGTGTAAATACTTAAATCGAACTGAATATCCGCTAGAGATAAGATGGATGTCGCCTTCGCCCTATGTAGTTTTATATCGTGTTTATCAAAAGGGAGCTCTTATTGCCCAAATTCCAGCTAACGCTCCTTTAGTGTATAAAAAATGTTGCAAATCTAAAAAATCGGCTGAAGGCTATACCCTTGTTGCAGTATATGAAGGCAATAAAGAAAGCATTCCAACCAAAATAAGGATCACTCATGAATAAAATTTATATAGGAATCGTATGCCTTTTTCTTATCAGCATAGGAGAGCTACATGCCTGGATAGAAGAGCAGCCAATGACTTTAGAAATGCGCTCAGGCGCGTTTATTCATGCTAATAAACGCTTTAAAAAACTTTATGGGAAAATAGGCACAAGCTATCAAATAGAAGCTTCTCTTTCTCTCCCTCCTTTTAAATATCTAAGGGGCTGGAGCAATTTTGACTATTTCTCTAAGCATAGTAGAACCCACAGAGATAGATGTTGTGGAAAAAGTAAAGTAGAAATCCCGCAGGTTAGCTTTGGAATAAAATATATCTATCCGTTTGGGGAGTTTCTCGACGGATATGTTGGAATAGGGCCTAGTTTTTCAAGGATTAATGTGACTAATAAATCCTGTTGCCTACATGAGAAGGTTTCAAAATTTGCCGTGGGAGGCATCTTGAAATCAGGTATTTATTATTCAATGAGCGAACGCCTGTTTATGGATGTATTTATTGACTATCTCTACCAACCGGTACATTTTAAAAAATATCGCAATGTAGGAGGGCTAAAAGTAGGCGCAGGATTCGGCTATAAGTTTTAATTTATACCGGTTAAAGAAACTATAGCTGTATATTTTAAAATTAAATTAAATTTATAAAAGCTGGTTCTCTCTCCTTAAAGACAGATTTTTATTAAGTATGTAATCCCCCTAAAGAGCTGCTCAAATCCATATTATACGCTTTTAAACTATCCTTAGGCAATCCCATGTCGTATGAAACCCCTCTCGTTAATTAGATAAGCAGCCTTTAGAGGATTGTGTATGCAGGCTTAGTTTTTAAAGCATATCCTTGAATCTATCTAGATAGATAAAAAGGCATCTGCATAAAAAATCCTTTCCACATTGAAGATTAAAGTATTTAACGCGAATTATCCGATAAGGAAATAAAAGAGGAAAAACCTCTACCGGTTACCTTTATAGATTCAAGCTACATTTAATTATTAATGATAAAGGATAAATTTTTGCTTATATGTTAACGTCAGGAAATGTGGATGACCCAAGTCCCTATCTCTGATCTGTCTAAAAGGATTTTTGGCAAAATGTTTGCCGATGAAGGATATATCTCTCATCAAATGTTTATCAAGCTTTACGGCAAGGGCTTAGAAATTATTACTAGGGTTAGAAAGAATATGAAAAACAAGCTAATATCCCAGGTAGGTAAGATTTTATTAAGAAAGTGAGAGGATTGAAAGTGTTAACAATAAATTGAAAAACTCTTATCAAATCGAATATCCTCAACATCGCAGCGCTTGAAATTTTTTTGCCAATCTAATCAGCGGAATAGTGGCCTATGCTTACGAGCTCTGTAAGCCTTCATGCAATTTACTCGCACGCAAAAACAAAAGTTAATGAGTTGGCTTACAGTTTGGGTATAATTGAAGCAGCCCTAGAGGGTGTTCTTAGCCGATAACTTACCTTATTTAAGTAATCTTTTAAAAATTCTATCTCTTATTTTTTGCACTTTTGTTCTAGAAAATGGTTTATAGCCAGCCATTTCCTAGAAGAAAAGCCTTACCACGTAAAAAAACTTAACTCACAAACATTTTTTATCTTTAATCCACCTTCCTCACTATTCTTTATAACGACCTAAGTATGAAGAAATTATAAAACTTAAATTTAAGAGTTAAATTTTATAAGCATTTAGCAATCAGCAACTTAAATTTCAGGTGAGGAATGTGGGCTTTAAATTATTATTTTTAAGCAAACGAATGAAGAGGTAAATACTTTTGATTTTTGACAAAATAACCCACATTCCGCAGGTTATAACGATTTCAAGATATTATTTTTTTTTAGTAATATGAATAGAATTTAAATTAAAGAATTAATTTTTTTAACGACTTAGCAATCAAGGGATTAAATTCAAAGAGAGGAACGTCGGCCTCCAGCTTTTTTTAGAAAAAACTATTCATGTTCCTCTATAAGCAAAGAAAGCGAAAACATGAAAGATGAAAAAGTATTGTAGCAAGGACTTTAATCCCTTAGGATTGTTTCTACACTATGCAATAAAATTGAGATAAGGGAATATGATAAATTAATTAATCCATCATAATCCCCAAGCTATTATGACTACAGGAGGATTAATTAACTATTTGATGAGTAGGATTTTATGTTTTAACTCAACCCTCATTCAGAAATTATAGGCCAATGGAAATTAACCTGCGGAATGTGGGAAATAAGATAAGTACTTGGTGGATGGAAAGGTTTCATTACCCCTTCACTTCAACCTTAGGAAATCTTTAATTTTTTTTCAAACAATGAAGAATGATTGAAATAAATAAATTCTCTTTGATAATTTTAAAAATAATAGAAAAGAGTTACATGTATTTTAACCACTTTTGAGTCCTGGCATTCTTCTGGTGATGCTGGAAAAAACTCTTTTTTATCAAGTTCATTAAAAAAGATAACTCTTTAAAATTATTGAAGAAAGGAGGAAAGAATGAAAACTAAAGGCACATGCACTACCTGCGGCAAAACCTATAGTCCCAGCAAGGGAGGTGCTCATTTACTTGGTTGCACTTTAAAATCTTTGCAGCCTTCTCAATCGAACCCAGAGGGATATTTACTTCGCATCTCATGGGCGGAAGAGCCCGGTCTTTATTGGATGTTTGTCGCTATTCCTCAAAGCACTTCCTTAGGATCTCTAGATGCGTTTTTAAGGACTACATGGTTAGAATGCTGTGGACACCTCAGCCAGTTTACTATTGGCAGACGACATTACATGTCTCATACTGAATCTGGCAGACTTAGCCCCTCTATGAATCATCCAGTCAGCAAAATTCTATCTCCAGGCTTAGAGTTTACATACATTTATGATATGGGATCTTCTACTGAACTCGATATACAAGTCACGGAAAAACTTGCCGCCTGCCCTCAAAAAGGAATTTCAATTCTTATGCGAAATGATCCCCCTGCTTTTCTATGCGAAGCATGTAATCAAGCGGCTGATATTATTTGCTCTTTATGCGGTTCAAAGGTGTGTTCCAAATGCAGTACAAGCCACCCCTGTGCTATCGATGAAAAAGATACTTACATGCTTATGCCTCTGGTTAATTCCCCACGGGCAGGCGTATGTGGTTATACAGGAGAATAAAAGGCCACTAGAGGTTAAATTTATCGGGTAATTTCATAGCTAATGACTTTTTATCAGAGAGATAAAATATTTATGAATAGCCGTACTCTGGGTCAGTTCAGGATGAAAAGTCGCTCCCAGATGCATTCCTTGCTTTACCAGCACAGCTTCTCCTTGATAAGTCGATAAAACCTCTACCTCCTTACCATACCGATGAATGCGTGGGGCTCTAATAAAGGCTGCAGCCACATCCTCAGCTTGAGAAGAACTCAAGTTAGCTTTTAGATTAGCAATGAAGGACTCATACTGACGGCCAAAGGCATTACGCTCTACAGAAACATTTACAATACCTAAGGGTTGCATAGGGTCGGCAATTATTTCTTGGGACATCAAGATAAGCCCTGCGCATGTACCAAAAAGAGGCCTTAGCTGGGCAAACTGCTTTAAAGGATAAGACATTTGAATGAAATCCATTTGACGTTTTATAGTGGTGGATTCTCCTCCTGGAATGATCAATCCATGGCATCTACCCAAATCTTCAGGCTTGCGCACTGCGATAGCTTTCACATTTAAAGAATGCACCATCTCTATATGCTTAGAAAAAGCGCCTTGTAGCGCCAAAACACCAATAGTGGTCATTTACCATCCTCTTTGTGCCAGCAAATCTTCTTTTCTTATCTGTTGAATATCAAGTCCTTTCATAGCACTTAGCAGACCCATAGAAATTTTTGCTAGCATCTCGGGGTCATTGTAGAAAGTAGCTGCGCCTACAATTGCTTTTGCTCTTTGGGAAGGATCTTCTGATTTAAAAATACCCGAACCTACGAATACGCTCTCAGCCCCCAGCTGCATCATTAGAGCCGCATCAGCTGGATTAGCTATCCCACCGGCAGCAAAATTAGGGACTGGCAGTTTACCTTTTTCAGCCACTTGTTTAACGAGATGGTAAGGAGCTCCCAAGCGTTTAGCTTCAGCCATCAGCTCGCTATTATCCATGGTGGTCAACACGCGCATCTCCCGGTTAAGGGTGCGCAAATGTCGGACAGCCTCCACAATATTTCCTGTGCCGGCTTCACCTTTAGTACGTATCATAGCAGCGCCTTCTCCTATGCGGCGGAGAGCTTCTCCTAAATGACGGCAACCGCAGACAAAAGGAATCCGAAACGCATGTTTATCAATATGATTTTCTTCATCAGCAGGCGTTAATACCTCACTCTCATCGATGAAATCCACAAATAGAGCTTCAAGAATTTGAGCTTCTACAAAATGCCCAATACGGCACTTAGCCATGACGGGAATAGAAACCGCTTCTTGAATTTTATGGATAAGCTCAGGTCCTGACATTCTAGCTACACCGCCTTGCGCCCGGATATCTGCTGGGATACGCTCTAAGGCCATCACAGCAACTGCCCCAGCATCCTCTGCAATTTTTGCTTGCTCTGGCGTGGTAACGTCCATAATAACGCCCCCTTTTAACATCTCTGCCAGCCCTACCTTGACTGCAAAAGAACCAGTTTCTGGATGAGCATTGCCATTTTTCAACATACAAGTGAACTCCATAGTAAAATTTCGAGTGACTTTTGAGAAGCTTTAAGCCAAATTTTATCTGTTTGCCTGCATTTAAGCAAATAAGGAAATAGACTTTTCAACAAATCTTTAGTGTTTTTCAGAAAAAAGAACCCTTAAAGCTGGTAAAATTTAAATGCCCACCCTTTCTTCATCCTTTTAATTTTATAGTTCGCTAAAAGGATTGGCGGCCTGACCAAAAGTATTTCCTTTCTTACGGCGTTTAATTTCAGAGCGGATAGAAAACAGCAAATCTTGATCAAAATCTTTATTAGCTGCCCACAAAAGAAATTGAAGTGGCACTTCGGTAATAGGCCTTCCTTTATGTTTACCTAAGGGCATAATCTTCATTGCAACAGGACGAGAGAGAAGGTCGAAAACCTGCTCAACCGTTTTATAGGGTTTTACCAAATATTTAAATACATCCATATTTACAATCACATCGTTCATGGCACGATGGGCCCCTTCTTCTTGAATATTAAAATGTTTACGCAGCTGTTCAAGAGAGTTAATGGGACTTTCACCATAGTGACGCGCTAAACGCAGAGTGTCAATATAGCGATTGTGTTGAAGATGACAAGGAATGTTAGCCCGAGCTGCAGAAGCAGCAATCACTTCCATATCAAACTTAATTCCATGCCCTACTAGAATATCATTGCTAACAAATCTGAGGAATTCCGGCAGGTACTCATCAATTTTAGGCTTTCCTTGTACCATCTGCGGTACAATATGATGAATAGCAATAGAGGTTTCAGGAATTTCACATTCAGGGTCAATTAAAGATTCACACTGCGCTAAGACTTGCTCTACCGTAAATCGTACAGCCGCTACTTCAATAATACGATCTCTTTGAGGATCTAATCCAGTAGTTTCACAGTCTAAGCAAACAAACGTTTGCGTATGTAATGGCTTCATGCTAGTTCATCCTCTATTGCTTCTGTCAGCATTTTTTTTAATTCTTTGCGGCCCACATTTTTAGTTGCTGAATAAAAAAGATGATGGATATTATCAACGCCAAAAGCTTTTAAAATTTTATCAGCATTAGCTTTTTTTTCATTGGTTGAAATTTTATCTACTTTAGTAAAAACAAGGATCATAGCTTTTTGATAATGAATTACCCATTCCAAAAAGCGCCGATCATCCTCATTAGGCATGCGACGAATATCAAAAAGAAAAAGAATTAATTTAAGTGATTCTCTTTCCTTAAGATAACGCTCTACCATCGGCCCCCATAATTTCCTTGTAGAAAGAGGAACTTGAGCATATCCATAGCCGGGCAAATCTACAAATACCAATTTTTCATCAATTACAAAGAAATTTAGCGCTTGAGTTTTACCCGGTACAGAGGAAGTTTTTACTAAACCCTTGCTACCAAATAAATGGTTAAGCAAGCTAGATTTACCTACGTTAGAGCGCCCAGCCACCGCTACTTCAGGAAGTAAATTTCCTCCATCATCTTTAAGGATGGGATAATCTTTAGATCCCATAGCTGTTTTTATAAAACGTGCCTTAGCAAATGCATAAGCATTCATGAATCTATCCTTATGATACGCGTGCTTTCGCTCTCATGCAATAATGTAATTTTGAGACAGGAAGGAGGTAACAAAGGGGCTATTTTCTCTGACCACTCAATACAGCATATTCCCCCCGCAAAAAGCATATCCTCAAATCCCATGCTTAAAAATTCATCAGCATCGCGCAGGCGATAAAGATCGAAATGATAAACAGTTCGATGGCCTTTATAGATATTTAGATAAACAAACGTGGGGCTATTAACTTGCTGAGGAGTTATGCCAGCGGCTCCTGCTGCCAATCCTTTGACAAAAGTGGTTTTGCCAGCTCCTAATTCTCCAAATAAACAAACAATACTGCCATTAGGCAGCTGGCTACCTAAGTCATACCCTTGATTCATCGTTTGTTCTACGGTATGACAAGTATGAAGATTCATTCCTATTCAAGCCACTGAGCTACAGAAGAAGAAAATTCTTCAAATTCAGCCAAGGCTTCAACAAAACTTGCAATTTTATCTTCAACAAGCTGACTCTGAATAAATTCTAGAAAATGCTCTTCTAATTGAAAGCGATTTTGATTTTGCACTTCCATCAAAGATAAACGTTTGAGATAATTTTGTTTAAAATCTTTGATCACAGCTTCTTTTGTATTAAACAATTTACCACTTAAGACTGATGAATAAACTACTTTGGTAATGGGTTCTTTAGGCTTAAATTTAGCAGCATAGCTTTTAATTACTTCAGGATCATCGGAAATAAAGAAACGTTTTACCCGCAAGCCGTTAACTCTTTCTGTATTTTCTGGACATTTAGAGACCCAATCATAAATAGCATCTTGTGGATTAGGATGAGTATTATCTCCAAATACTTTTCCCGTAAAAGGACAGATGTAAATCTTTTTAGTTTGCTCATTTACACTCAAATTACTAAAACCTATTTTGATTTCAGTTTCGTGCCACAATTGATGTTGTTGTTCAACATACTTGACGGCATCCTCTGCACTTTGGTAGATTATTTTGTCTTTTGGAAATAGGACAGGGCGTAGGTTAAATTTTTTTTCTACGTAAAAGAGATATGTAGTAACTAGCTCAGCAGATTGATTCTCTTTTAAAAACTGTTCTAGTTCGCTTTTTATCTCTTCTGTTATAACAGTTTGAGCCATCTGGAACCTCTGTAAAGGGAATAATTAAGTATAAATATTTTAATTTATTGCTGGGCTAAGGATAGCTATTAGAGTATTATTAATCAACTCATTTTGAAAAACCCCGGGAGGACTAGATGGTGCAAATAAAGGAAGTAAAAATTGATGGATATAAAAAAGTAATTGAGGCTACTGATCCTGGCTCTCACTTACATTGTATGATTGCTATCCATGACACTTCTCTTGGTCCTTCATTAGGAGGTACGCGTATTCATCCTTACACTTCTTCGCAAGAGGCTTTAAAAGATGTTTTATTACTTGCTAAAGCCATGACAAGGAAATCTGCTGTAGCTGAATTGGGTACTGGCGGGGGTAAAAGTGTCATCCTGGCAGATCCCTATCAGCAAAAAACAGAAAAACTTCTCTTGGCTTTTGCGGAAGTCGTGCATTCTCTTCAAGGAGATTATATAGCTGCAGAAGATGTAGGCTCAGATACAAAAGACATGGCCATTATCCGCCAAAAAACCCCTTATGTTGCCGCCTTACCTACTCATACTAGCAGCGGCGATCCCAGCCCCTTCACTGCCTGGGGAGTCTATCGTGGTATCCAAGCTGTAGCTCAAAAACTCTGGGGAACTCCTTCTGTAGCTAATAAAAAAATTCTTGTTCAAGGATTAGGACAAGTCGGTAGCAAGCTTGCCAATATTTTATTTTGGGAAGGTGCTCAGTTGATTCTTTGCGAAACCAATGAAGCCCGCCTTGAAGAGTATGCGGCTCCTATGGGAGCAAAGACCGTAGGACTCTATGACTATATTCATACTGAATGTGATATTTTCGCACCTTGTGCTATGGGAGGAATAATTACTGAAGAAATCGTCCCTCATCTACAATGTAAAGCTATCGCCGGCGCAGCAAACAATCAATTAGCCTCGCCGCTAGTAGGGGAAATGCTTTTGAAGAAAAGAATTTTATATGCCCCTGATTATGTGATTAATGCAGGAGGCTTAATTAATGCTACAGCAGAATTTAATGCGGGAGGCTACAATGCTACTGCAGCACGCGATAAGGTTAATCATATTTACTACCTTCTACTTAAACTTTTTGATAAAGCTGAAAAAGAAGATAAGCCTACAGCACTTGTTGCGGACGAAATTGCCCACTACAACCTAACAAATCTAATCGGTCAAAGAAAAAAACCTATCGACTTTAAACATTAACAATAATAATAAGTAATTTCATGTCAAAACAAATGCTCCTCGACTCTCTAAACGAAGAATTTAAAAAAGCGACCATTTCAGCTTTCCCACATTTAGCTAACACCCCAGATTTTCCTCTAGAAATTACTCAAAGTACCCAAGATAGATTTGGGCACTACCAATTCAACTCCGCTATGAAGCTCTGTAAAATCCTTCAAAAAAGCCCACACGAAGTGGCTCAAGCTATTGTGCAAAGTTTAGCTCTTTTGCCTAAAGAAAAAATTCCAGTTATCCAGCATGTTGAGATTGCGGGACCTGGCTTTATCAATATATTTATTCATCCTCTTTACCTATCTGAAAGTATTCAAGAAATCCTTGAAGATCCTATGTTAGGGGTTCCCCTACCCGTTCAGCAGCGCATTGTTATTGATTTTTCGAGTCCTAATACTGCTAAGGAGATGCATGTAGGGCATCTGCGTTCCACCATTATCGGCGATTGTATCGCTCGTGTTTTGGAATTTTTAGGACATGAAGTTATACGGCTTAATCATATTGGAGATTGGGGCACTGCTTTTGGTATGCTGATAGCTTACATTAAAGAGACCGCTCCTCATGTATTACAAGGCAATAACCCTACCGATTTATCTCAACTAGTCAGCTGGTATAAGGCTTCTAAGCAAAAATTTGATAGCGATTTAGAGTTTAAACAAAGAGCTCAAAAAGAGGTTGTAGCCCTACAAAGTGGAGATGCTCTTTCCAGAAAAGCTTGGGAGATGATTTGCTTTATTTCTGAGAAAGCTTATCAAGAGATTTATGATCTTCTCGAAGTAAAAATTCAAACGCGCGGGGAATCTTTTTATAACCCTCTTTTACCACAAATAGTCAAAGAGTTAGAAGATCAGGGGCTAGTTGAAATTTCTCAAGGCGCAAAATGCATTTTTTTGGAGGAATTTCGCAATCGTGAAGGCAATGCTATGCCTCTTATGATTCAAAAATCTGATGGAGGCTATAATTACGATACTACCGATATGGCAGCAATCAAACAAAGGATTTTCGAGGAAAAGGCAGACCGGATTATTATTGTGACTGATGCAGGCCAAAGTCTACACTTTCAAATGATTTTTAAAGTAGCCGAAAAAGCTGGATTTTTAAAGAAGAGAAAAGTGCAGCTTGATCATGTTCCATTTGGGCTAGTTTTAGGAAATGATGGAAAAAAATTTCGTACCCGTTCTGGAGACACAGAAAAATTGATTGATCTGCTCCAGGCAGGCATTAAATATGCTAAAGAGATTTTAATTAAGCGCGATCCCACCTTAGAAACACAAGAGGCTGATCATATGGCCCGCATTCTAGGAATCGGCGCCATTAAATATGCCGATTTAGCTTGCCATCGCACCAGCGATTATACATTTAGTTACGAACGTATGTTAAAATTTGAGGGCAATACTGCCGCCTACTTAATGTATTCTTATGTCAGAATAGCTAGCATCAAACGTAAAGTTAAATTTGAGCTAGAATTAATTAAAAACGTTACGACCATTCTTTTGGAGCATCCTTCAGAAATAGCTTTAGCCTTGCATTTGAAACGGTTTGGAGAAACGCTTCATGCAGTTTCGCGCGATCTTTTACCCCACCGCTTAACAGATTACCTTTATACCCTTGCAGAAAGGTTTAATGCCTTTTTCCGTGATTGCCGTGTGGAAGGAGCACCTGAACAAAATTCACGATTGCTTTTATGTGAAACGACTGCACGTATTTTGAAAAAAGGCTTAAATTTATTAGGTGTTCAAACAGTAGAAAAGATGTGATCTTCTTGAAAGCGTGATTTCTCACCACCTTTCAGAATAATAGAATTTTTGGTAAGGAGGCCCTGAGCATCTAAGGATAATTCTATGGCGTTCTTTCAGATTGGTAATTTGCAATCTTGTATGGTCAATAAAGACCATATGCAGGCTTAAGGAAACAGAAAAACACCCAGCGGATGGTTGGCTTTTGCGTAGGTTTCTTAAGTTGATTTAAGAAGTTCTCACCATTTTCTCGCAAATTTTTCTCGAATTTTATATTCGAGGGCAGAATAGACCAGAAGGCCTAGAATCATTACCATTAAAAGCGCTTCAATTCTTTCTGGCTTTTTTAGAAAGTAAAGAAGAGAGTAGGAAATCGGGGCTTTTCAAGAATCTAAATCCTCTTTCCACACTTTGCTCAAGCTTTATATTTTTTTAGCACTTCCTGAGCAGGAAAAGCGGTTACATCCATGTCATTAGTCGCTAAGATGAAAAACCCTTTGCTCCTCTCTAAATCTGCCTTGTTAAGCAAAGAGTAAGCTACTGTGCCTTTTAAAGAATAGCTAAGTATAGAAGATTCTTGCCCAGCTTTTGGCCGCCCAGATCTAGCATGCTTTTGAGTGGCTATAACTTGAGGTTCTATAATCTGTATATATTTAAGTTTTTTTGCAAACTTATCTAATTGGCGCTTAGAATCGTTTGGGCATAAAAATTCTTGCTGCATCAGCTTAATAAAGACTTTGGTTTCTTTTTCACTACCCTTAAGATAATGCTTGGCTAAAGTGGGGCATTCTCTTTGATAGGCCGCTTGGCTAAAAATAACTATCCATCTTTGTTCAACGCCTGCATAGCAAGAAGTGCTCTCAAAAGCTCGATAGCCTTCTGTCATTTCTACCATCTTTTCGTAAGGCACTTCAAATATGAACTCTTTAGCCTCTTTGATTTACACGGGCACACGCGTGGTAAATAAGCTTTGTTCTTCTTTAAAAACTTGCAAGGTAGTTGGCGTATAAAGAGCACTGTCTCCTACTATATACGGTATTACATCCTGCTAGATATCCAGAAAGAGAAATCAAAAACCAATACCATATAAGATAAGCACAACGCTTGCTTAGGCGGGGATCTGGAAAATCTGCAAAATTAGATCTTACGCTTTCTCTAAATCTCTCTAAATCAATCTCTTCTTGCAAATCAGCAAAGTTTTTATCAGCAGTTTTCCTTTTGGGCATTGTTACCTCCTTCTTTTAGAAAGAAGATAATTTTAGATTTATGTAGCATTTGTCAAATTTTTCTCATCAAAACATACTGAGTTAACTATGTCAAACCTTATACAAAAATGGAACTTCCGTTACAGGAGAAGCTTTTTTAGATTTCCTCATTGGAATACTATAGGACAAAAAATCCAAGAATAAAACAAGCTGAGAAGCATATCACAAGATATTAGGAGAGAAGTTGATGAATTAATAAGAGAGACTTTTGCTGCTTTTATAAAAGAGATATAGCTCCTTTTCTAACTTTCAAAATAAAAATTGATTAAAAAATTAAGAAAGACTACCATCCCATAAAAAACTCAGGCTAGCCCTTAAAAAAGCAGGCTAAGTTTACTCTTGAAGAGATAATTTACCCTATAACTTTAAGGAGCTTATATGATGGCACCAACCTCTACATCTAGCATCCAGGCAAAATTTCATCCCACAATCTTAGCAAATATAGAAGACCCTGTATCAGGAGAGTTGCTGGCTCGAGCGGTTACTTTGTTCCCTTGTGGCCATACCTTTAACGAAGATACCGTCATCCAATGCTTAGCGCGCAATAAACTTTGTCCCCTAGATAGAAGGCTTATTGAAAGGCATGCACCTAACTACATAGTGAGGCAACTAGCCGAAACGGCTGAGTCCTATCCTTTAAAATCTCTCAAAGAAAGTTATATTGACCTCTTGCTCCACCTTCTAGAAAAACCTCAAATTCAAGAAGTTTTAACTTTAAAGGAAATTTTAGAGAATCAAGTAGAAGAATTGATGGGTCAGAATAATGAAGAGCTGACTAACAAAGAAAAGATAAGTTATAAATGGATGGAAAAATTATTAGGAGAAAATGAAAAGGTTAGGCAATTTGTCGTCGAAAAGCTGCGGCAAATCCACCAAAGTTCTGCACCCCTTCTCTCAGTCGCTCCTCAACCTTCTATTTCCGCCACCTCTCTTTACAAAGCGATCGTCCATGTTCATTTTCCTGATGAGTACAGGGATTTTATAGAACAAGCTCATATGTTGGATAAAATTTATAAAATTGAATCTAACCTTTCTGCTGAAGAAAAAGTGGCTCACATCTTTCAGCAAATCTTTAACTTAGCCACCTCTCTTTCCCCTTTAGAATTTGAAGAAGATTCAAAAGAAAGCAAAAATTTTACTCTCAATAATTATTCTTCCTATCTACTAAATATTAATCGCCTCCTACTTTGGCAAAAGCTACCAGGTGGAAAAAAATATTTAAGCCAACCCCAGGTTAAGGCTTTACCTTTAAAGAAAAAAAGCGATCTGCTAGCGAAATGGCTGGATAAGCATAGTGCAGATTTGTCTTGCCTAGAGTTAAATCTCTTAAGATTAACTGCTTTACCTCCAGAAATCAAGCAACTTTCTATGTTAAGCTTTCTCGACTTAAGAGACAACCAGTTAACAGCCTTGCCTGCAGCCATCGGACAACTTTCTCAACTGCGTCAGCTTTGGCTGGGTAGCAACCAGCTAACCGCTCTTCCTGCAACTATCGGGCAACTTTCTCAGCTAAAAGTACTTTGGTTAGACAACAACCAGTTAACCGCTCTTCCCGTAACAATTGGGCAACTGCCTCAGCTAAAAGTACTTTGGTTAGACAACAACCAGTTAACCGCTCTTCCTGCAACAATTGGGGGGCTTTCTAATCTAGCACAGCTTAGTTTAAACAATAACCGGCTAACAGCCCTTCCTGCAGCTATCAGAAAGCTTTCTCAGCTAAAAGTGCTTTGGTTAGACAACAACCAGCTAACCGCTCTTCCTACAACAATTGGACAGCTTTCTAATCTAGCACAGCTTAGTTTAAACAATAACCAATTAACAGCCCTTCCTGCAACAATCTGGCAGCTTTCTAATCTGCAAGATTTTTACTTAAGCAATAACCCACAACTAAGCTTCCTCTATTCATACTGCTTTCTAATCTTAAAAATCTTAAGGAAATTACTTTAGATGCATCTCTGTACAGGACAAAAAGTGAAAAATCCCGTCTAAAAATTTATACAGCTGTCTTTTACGAGCAGAAAACAGATAAAAGAAAGAGACAAGTTAAGAGAAGTTTTAAGTCAATCTTTACATTGGAATCTAGCAAGGCTTATAAACTTTTGCCCAATCATTTTAGCTCTTTATTTCTTGATCGGCACTTTTCTGTTTTATCCTCTTCCTAAATCTATCTAACGCTTGATTTAGGTTCTGCATAACATGAAAACGATCAGCCATAGCTTGGGCCCTAGGTAGCATCTCTTCTACTACGAGTCGAATAGAAGTACCCTGTAGAAGTTTTACCCCTTTTGGCTATTTTTTTAGAAACTAGGATGGGAGTAAATGCGACGGGTGTGGCATACTGCTAATAAAGGGGAATCAATGAAAGAAATGCCTGTACACTCTCCTAAACAAGCTTGTGAATAAAAAAAAAGAGGAAACAAGCATGTTTTCATTAAAGTAATGAACTTATTATAGGAAAGGATGCTAGGAAAATATTTTCTCATTGAAGGAATGACTTGTCGCGTATAATAGCCTTTAAAAGTTCTATAACCAGTTTTATGAAACATAATGATAATTGTCATCGCTTTGCTTAATGATAATTTTGACCATCGATTTCTTTTATTGCTCTTTTCAATTAAAGGTTTTGGGCGGCTTTCAACCAATATTTTGCGCCATTCAGGCTCAAATTGTTTATAAAAATCCTCTACATCACAAAAAATAGAGATTAATAGATCGATATCTTTTTCAAGCATTTTAACCTTCCAGGTTTAAAGTTTTTTTGGTGAAAAATATTTTTAAACAATGTGGAGGTCTTTTTTCAACTATTTCCTTATCCGATAACTCGCTTTAATTATTTTTTTTGCTGAGGAATATAAGCTTAAAAATTTGCAGAGAAGGTTCACTATTCATAAAGAATAAAAGAAATAAGCTGGCAGCCCTGCGAAAGAAAATGGAATGGGAGGATTTTTAAAGTTTTTTTTTATCTTCCATTTTTTCTTTCTTATCTTTCAGAGCTACTCTTTAGCTTAACTGCCTCTGGTAAGGAGGCTCAACTTAAGAAATTTATCAATAGGTTAACCTATTGACTAAGGGGCATAGCTTTAACCATGATGTAAAAAACTGTATCGGCTGGCATCCCTAGAGAGTTCTATTATGCCATTCTGCCTAAGGAAAAAAGGCAAGTTTTTAATATCCAAAACTTAAGGTCTATAAATAATTATAAATTCCTTCCCCTTCGCCTTTTTTCTAGCTCTTCCTTATCTAAATAAGATAGTTATTAGTTTAAGGGCTAGAAAAGAGAAGTCTTACTGGACTCTCCTGGTACTTCTTGCACATATTTAGGGACCGCATAACCCGATAAATTAGCAGCCAGATAACGGATAAATTCACAACCTTGCTCTCGCTCTACCTCAAAATGGGCAGTCCCTTTTACCCGGTCTAGCTGATGCATATAATAAGGTAAAATCCCGTGATCTACCAATTTTTCACAGAGTAGTTGTTGAGTTTCCTTATTATCGTTAACGCCTTTTAAAAGCACGCACTGATTAAGCACAGGAATGCCTAAACATTGCACATTTTTAAGCCTTAAAAGAACTTCCTCATCTAGCTCGCGGGGATGATTGACATGCACCACAAACCAAATTTGTACACGACGGACTCTTAAGATATCTAAAAACTCTTGATCAATCCTTTCCGGAATTCCGATAGGAAAACGAGTATGAAAGCGAACGCGGCGCAGATGAGAAATCAAATCCAGTTGATCTAAAAGATTGCTTAATGTTCTATTTTCCAGCGATAAAGGATCCCCTCCACTTAAGATAATTTCCTTAAGAGATAAGTCTGCTCGAATAAGCTCCAATTCGTTAGCAAAGCTAGTTTTTTTGCTATCGTACTCAAAATTTTGACGGAAGCAATATCTGCAATGCATCGCACAAGCACTTGTGCAGACTAAAAGAGCCCGGCCTTTATATTTTTGCAAAAGTTTAGTTTCCTTTCGAAATAATTGATCCTGAACGGGGTCTATTTGAAAACCTGTAGCTTCCAGCTTTTCATCTAAAGCAGGAAGAAACTGCTTAAGAATAGGATCATCTAACACCCCTTTAGTGATTTTTTGAGCAAGGCGAAGGGGTAAATTTAATTTAAAGGAAGGATTTTTCAATATTCGCTCACCTTGTTCAGGGGAAAGCTTTAAAAAGTCTGCTAATTGATTCCAATTTGTGAAATTGCTGCGTTGTATTTGACGCCATAAAGCTGGAGAAGTCTGCATTTTACCTAATGAAAAAGATTAGTTACCTTAAAACTAACAGTTTGTAAATATTTTTTGAAAGCCACGCTAACAAAGGGTTTATTTTCTTACAAAATCAGTAACATATTGACAAGTTTTTTTATATAAAACAAGAAAAGAAAGGTTCTTATCTTTCCTGTGAGCGTTGTTGCGTAAATGATCTAATAGCTCGCCTGTTTAAGACATAGCCTCATATTGGAGCTTATCCCCTGTGTCAGTACCCATTGTTCCTGGGGACATTGTAAACTTCGCCATCTTATCCCTAGCCAATTATATTGCAAGGAGAGGGAGTGGTATTTTGTAGCGGCATGCGAAGAATTATCTAAAAGTTAGCTTGCATTCACGAAGGACTCCTCGATAAAGAATTTATCATTTACTCAATCGACCTCTCACTTTTTAGAGCTATAATGTTCTAGTAGTTGATGCTCGAAAGCTAGATTCTCATCATGGCTGAAAGCAAGCATTTCTTTAAATCGTATGCATTCAGCTTCATTCTTGCAATAAATAAGATAGCTTTGTTTAAAAGAGTAAGGTACTTTCTTAGAAAAGATACGCATAAGGGGCTTGCAACCAAGACGTCTCTGATGGTGTCTTTTCCACAGGCTGTGTCTTCTTCTGCTATTTTTCTCCAGCGCCTACATACGCGCTGGGCCGTAGCAAGATTAGTGGCTGAAAGAAAAGAGAAAATGTGAACGATCAATTCCTCGGGCAACATGGCTATGGGCGTAGAATTAATTATATTGTAATGTGAAGAGTTTGGATTTATGCAAGTGAATGGCTTAAATAATGACTTCATACAAAACATACAGGCACCCTCTTGCTAAAATTAATTAGAAAGCTGGATTAATTACACTTTCGATACAACACACAAGCTTTCATTCTTTCTCTGCCAAACATGCCTTGCACCACACCTTATTAAGGAAAAATATACATTAAATTAGCTTATATCCATAGACTCAGCTATCTTTCTTTAAAAGCCTTTAAAAAATTAGATAGTTTGCAAAACTGGTAATTTTTTCTTTTTTAATTCTTTGATAGGTTTGGCTAAAACAGCTACACCCTCCCCTTTGGAGACAGGTTCTAAAGTTTTTTCTTTTTCCGTCGTACGCGTCACATCTACCCCTAAAGAACCAAGTTTTTGAAAAAGCTCTCCATAGCCCCTATCTAAAAAATGTAATCCCGAAATTACACTCGTTCCTGTAGCTAAGATTGCAGCCATTACATAAGCAAAACCTGCTCTTAAATCAGGAACAGAAATATCTCTTGCAACAAGAGGAGTATTACCTTTAACTATAATACTATGGCAAAAACTTTGGGAAGCAAAGCGGCATTCTTTACCGCCCAAACATTGCCTAAAAAGGGTAATATCAGCTCCCATCTCCTTCAACACCTCGGTATAGCCGAAACGATTTTCATACACAGTTTCATGCACCACTGATGACCCTGTCGCCTGTGTAAGAAGAACCACGAAAGGCTGCTGCCAATCGGTCATAAAGCCAGGATGAACGTCTGTCTCTAGATGGAGCCCACCTTGAAGAGGCCCGTCATAGTAAAATTCAATTCCATTGCTCTTAATTTCAAATCCTCCGCCTACCTCTCTAAGCTTATTTAAAAGAGTAATCATATTTTGATGCTGGGCACCTTCCACAAAAACACGTCCTTTGGAACTTATAGCTGCTATCCCCCAAGAAGCTGCTTCAATACGATCGGGGATCACAGTATGTTCTACCTCATAAAACCGCCGGGTGCCTTGGATATGTATCGTACGATCGACATCTAATGTAATAATAGCGCCAAGTTTTTGCAAAAAAAGAATTAATTCTACAATTTCTGGTTCAATGGCTGCATTTTTTATTGTAGTTAAGCCTCGGGCTGTGACGGCTGCTAAAATGGTATTCTCCGTAGCTCCTACCGAAGGAAAAGGCAAATGTACTAGCGTACCTTTTAGACCATTATGAGCATGAGCAAAATAAGCTCCTTCGCGCTTCATCCCTCTATATTCAATAACAGCTCCTAACTTCTCTAGAGCAGCAATATGAAAATCTACCAAGCGCATTCCAATATTACATCCCCCCACCGTTGGAACAATAATATCTTCTTCAGTACGTCCTAAAAGCGCTCCAATCATCAAAATAGGAATTCGATTAGCTCCCGAGAACCTTTGAGGGATATAAGAAGTTTTAAGTTCCTTGGTAATTACTTCCATGATCCCGTTCGCACGGTCCCACTGAACCTCCATGCCTATTTCTTTACATAAATCTACTGTAACAGCCACATCTCCAATGTTAGGCACATTATAAAAGCGACACTTTTTATCGGAGAGAAGAGAGGCTACAAGCAATTTGGTCATCGCATTTTTAGCACCTGCTGCTTTTACATGACCTTTCAAAGGGGCTCCACCCTTAATTTTCAATATTTCCATTTTTTTAATGCAACCATATGTAAAAATTAATTTATTGTTAATTTCTCGAGAAAAAAGCTCGATTATTCGTAGTTTTTTTTGATTATCTTATTAACAAAAATAACTTTTAAATACAATGAGAATCTGAATTAAAATCAAATTTTTGGATAAATAAAAATAAAGCCTCTATTTTTAGACTTTATTTTGTCGGATTTTGTAATAATCTATCACTTCATCAATCAACGAATCGGAAAATAAAAGGGATAGATGGCCTACATTTGAAAGTGTTAGTCGCTTGGCATAAATAGTTTCATTATATAAAGCACTAGAAAGCGGAACTAATAAGTCTGTTTTACTAGCTATATGGAAAAAATGAGTCGTAGAAGGTAAATTTAAAATTCTCTTACTAAGGCTTGCTAAAAAAGCGCTTTGAGGATGCATTTCTTTAACAGCCTTCCCTATCCCACAAGCAGTCAAGAAAGCTCCCTTTAAAGGAGAGCCTAAAGTAATAATATCTGTTACTAGCAAATTACATTCAGCCAATTTAGAAGCAGCGACACAAGCTACAATCCCCCCCATTGAATGGCCAATAAGGGTAATATCACTCCTTCCTGTCACTCTTTGAATTTCTAGCACTTTATTTCGGACTTTTTCCGCGTGAGTTTCAATAGATTCGAAGGGCTTTCCTAGATGCTCTGTAAAAACAGGCCCTAATTTTTCTTTAGAAAAGCGGTAACGATAATAAGCCCAGGAGCCACTATTACTATAAAGTCCATGGATAAGTAAAATAGGTTGCTGCCCATTTCCTTTATGAGGATCACGTTTTTCTAAATCTACAAAACGTAAAAAATTTAAAGCTATCAAAGAAAAAAATTCACAAACAATGGAATAAATATAATTGGCCAAAGAAACTAAAGATTGAGGAAGCCTAGAAGCCATCAAATTTAACATATTTCCACTTAGAAAAACTCCTAAAGCACCGGCTGAAAGTATAAATGTATACTTAGAAAGCCTAGAGAATGAGATGCTAGAAAATAAATTGATTACTCCTGCCAAAGTAGCCAGGCTACATAAAGTAGCTAAAGCTAAAAGAGCTAAATGCTTAATTTTCCAATAAAACGCTGCTTTTTCATTTTTTTGCTTCCCTTCATTTATAAAGGAATGATTACAGGGTAATCGAGGAGGACGGTGAATATTTAGGGATGCCATTTCCTGATCCTTCTTTAAGAGTAGTCATTCTACTGAAAAATATTTTTATTTTGAATTTTTTATTTCCAACAAATTTAAGGTAGCTTTTGAACATATACCTTTAATCCCCTTAACTAATAAGTAGGAGTAAAAAGGTTAAAGAATGCTAACTAGCCTTGTTTACTGCTTTTTCTATTTATAAACATTCCTCTACCTTTTCTTATTTAATCTTTTATAAATAGCAATCGGCCAAAAGCTCAGCTTACCTTTCTAATTTAAGAAAAAGCAAAAAAATGTTTCATTCAAATTCTCAGATTTCTAAAATAACGCCACATCCATTAACGACTAAGAGGTAGAAATGATAGTAAGAACAGGTATAGGTCAAGATAGCCATCGTTTTTTACCGGTTGAAACCTCAAAACCTTGCATTATTGCAGGATTAATCTTTGAACATACGCCTGGATTTAATGCTAATTCTGATGGTGATATTGTTTTTCATGCCATTTGTAATGCGATAAGCTCGCTCTCTGGAGTCTTAATTTTAGGAAATATTGCCGATGAGCTTTGCTTAAAAGATGGAATTACTGATAGCGAAGTTTATCTTCTTGAAGCTATAAAAACATTAGAGGCCCAGAAAGTTACGCATGTGTCTATCACCTTAGAAGGTAAGAAGCCTAAATTTAAAGATCGCATTCAAGCGATGAGGGAAAACATTGCACGCGTCATGCAAATTGATTTGTCTCAAGTAGGAATAACAGCAACTTCAGGCGAAGGCTTGACAGACTTTGGTTGTGGCGAAGGGGTCCAATGCTTTGCCATAGTGACCACTTGCCAGCCTACACCTTTATCTCCATGATTGCCTTCATTCTACTTTTAAGTAAACTATCGCTTAAATCTACATTATTAAGCCTTTTTAAAGATCTGGAGTCGGCAATTTATAGGAATGTTAATAAATATCCCGCAGATAACGTTTCTCGTTACGCAAATGCTTAACGAGTGCTTTTGCCTCCGCTTCACTTTTCTTACCATGGACTTGGATAATTTCATGCAAGGCAGATTCTACATCTTTTGCCATACGCGCAGCATCCCCACAAACATAAATGTAAGCGCCTTCATTAATCCAACGATAAAGGTCAGCACCTTGCATTAGCATACGGTGTTGAACATAAATTTTTTCTTGCTGATCACGTGAAAAAGCAACATCTAAGCGGAGCTTACCTTGCCGCTCTAAGCTTGTCCAATAATCTGCATAAAAAAAATCAGTTGCGCGATTGCACTCCCCAAAGAAAAGCCAATTTTTACCTTGAGCTTCCTTCGCCATCCTTTCTTGCATGAATGCCCGGAAGGGGGCTACGCCAGTGCCAGGGCCAATCATAATAATAGGCGTATCAGAGTGAGAAGGGAGTGTAAAGCCATGATGAGGTTGAATATAGATGGGTACGACAGGTTGATGAAGAGGGACTGTTTCGCATAAATAATGAGTGCACACACCTACCCGCTGATATCCATTGGTATGATATTTTAATACCCCTACGGTAAGATGCACTTCTTCTCCTACTGCCGACATTGAGGAAGAAATAGAATATAGACGAGGTAGCAAGGGCATAAGCATGTTGCAGAGCTCTTGCAAAGCAAAAACCACTTCGTGGTTTTCTTCTAAAATATCCCAAAGCTCATGGGATTGTAAATAAGCTTTAAACTTTTCTTGCGCACCTTCTGCCAGAACAGCTTCTAACGCTTCTTTTTTTTTCTGGTTAGTTTGCCTTTGAGCAAGCATCGACAAAAGCTTTTTGCTTAAGTCTGTCACATTAGCTTTTGTAGTTAAAAATTCGCGCAGTGACATACTCTTTCCTGTATGCTTGCTAATTATCAATTCCAAACCTTGTGCACGCATAGCACCCAGTGTTTTATTAACAATATCCTGAGGATTGATAGGAAAAATGCCTAGGCTATCGCCCACTTTATAGGTCAGGCCCGACCCTTTAATATCCAAAACCAGATGTTGAGTATTTTTTGTAGACTCTTCTCGAGTTAAATTATAACGCTCTTTGATTGTGGCAAAAAAAGGATAATGCCTATTGTAGATTGAGGGTTCCATAAAAACAGTGTTTAGAAGTTAAAAATAAAAAAGTATAACATAATTCTTTTTCACTTTCAGCAAAATTTTATCTTATTTAAAAGCAGGTTAACCTCTCCTAATCTGATTGAAAATTAACAATTTTTACACTATTATTCTCGATATATTAAGCAAACATACTAGGTTTTTATGAGTTTAATTAACTGCGATTACAAAATCACTACAAACAATCAATCAGTGGATAAGCACAGTACTTTTTTACCCACAAGAACAAGAGACGCGACTACTTTTTTTTGGGGTGTTGCTGAGCCTCTTTGCCCACCTGCTGCTCAACTTTTGCCTCAGGCTTCTTCCCGTTCAAGCCAACATGTAAAGAACGAACCTACTCTCTTGCCTTCATTATTACCGTTGGAACCATCTGAAGACACTCCAAGGCAAGGAGAAGAAATAAAAAGGAGGAAACTACTCTCTAATAGCATCAAATATATAGGACCTTTAAAAGCAGGCCTCCCTGAAGGAATCGGTAAACTTACCTACGAAATGATCAACGAAAAAACCCACGCTATATTTTCTACCACTTACTCCGGCGAATTTCATGAGGGAAGATTAAACGGTCAAGGATTGATTGTTTACGGGAATGGAGATAAGCTAACAGGAAATTTTCAACATAACTCATTAGTAGGAATAGGGAAGCTGGTCAGACGAGATGGAAAAGCATTTTCTATCCTTCAAAATCCTAATCACAGTTATTTGATAATAGAACCGCTGGATTTAACTAAAAGCTGATTCTCTCATAAATAAGATATTTTCCATTTACGGAAATAAGCTTATTTTAATACGATATCTGTGCATCAAGCGGCCATGGCGGAATTGGTAGACGCGCTAGATTCAGGTTCTAGTAGGGGCAACCCTGTGGATGTTCGAATCATCTTGGCCGCAATCCTTAAGCTAAATTTTTATCGATTGAGTGAGGATGTATTACCCTTTATCTCCCCAAGTAGCTATTGTCGCTAATGGCGAAATTTCTTCTTATTCTCAGACCAAGCACCTTCTTTCTTCTTTTTCAAAGATTATAGCCGTAGATGGGGGCTTAAAACATTGCCAGAAAATGGGAATCACTCCTTGTTTTCTGATCGGAGATTTAGATTCTATAGAAAAAGAAATGCTTGAACAATATGCAGATCTTCCCCTTTTAAAATATCCTGAAGATAAAAATGAAAGTGATTTAGAACTAGCAATCCATAAGCTTTTAAGGGAAAAAGTAGAATCTATCGCTTTATTTGGTGTATTAGGAAAGCGCAGTGATCATCTCCTTTATACCTTGCATCTCCTGTCTCGCCATCCTTCTCAGCTTATGATAGAATCGGAAAAGGAGACCATTTTTTGTTTACAAGGACGCAACCGGATTAAGACGTTTGCGGGACAAACGATCTCTTTAATGCCTTTATCCCCTGCCTATGGCATCCAAACTCAGGGCCTTAAATGGGAGCTGCAAAATGCTGATTTTGATAAAGAATTTATGAGCTTATCGAATGTATGTAATAGCCACTCCGTAGAGATTAATATACTCTCTGGTGATTTAGTATGCTTTCTTCATAAAACCTTCTAATTTCTTTAAATAGATTAGATTTTTTCTTTCTGCATCTAATCGGTTTCAAAAAAGTTTATGCACCAAGGTAGCTTTAAATCAAATGTTGCTTGAAAACATTCATGTCATCGATTAATTTAGTTGATTGATTTCTCTTACAACCCCCATCTTGATAAATTTAGATGTAATAAATGCCAGTGATTAGGATTTTTGCATGGTTTCATACAACAGAAAAAATATTCGCAACTTTTCTATTATTGCTCATATTGACCATGGAAAGTCAACGATTGCTGATAGATTAATAGAACTTACCCATACAGTCTCAAAGCGAGAGATGCAAGAGCAGCTACTCGATGATATGGATCTTGAAAGAGAACGAGGCATTACTATTAAAGCTCACCCTGTGACCATGAATTACCAAACTGAAAATGGCCAAATTTATCAAATCAACTTAATTGATACACCGGGACATGTCGACTTTACCTACGAGGTTTCACGATCTTTAGCGGCTTGCGAAGGAGCTCTACTAGTGGTAGATGCAGCCCAAGGCGTCCAAGCTCAAACTCTTGCAAATGTTCATTTAGCGATTGAACGTGACTTGGAGATCGTACCTGTCCTTAATAAAATTGATCTTCCCAGTGCAGATATAGAAAGTGTAAAACAACAGATTGAAGATGTGATTGGCCTAGATGCTTCCCATGCTATCTGCTGCTCAGCCAAATCAGGAATAGGGATTGAGACCATCTTAGAACGTATCATTAGCGATGTTCCTGCTCCTAAAGAACCTGTCGATGATCTACTCCGTGCCTTGGTTTTTGACTCTCATTACGACAATTATCGAGGGGTTATGGTTTACATTCGTGTGATTAGCGGAGAAATTCGTAAAGGCTCTGCAATACGCATGATGGCTACTCATAAAGCTTGTGAAGTTTTAGAAGTAGGAAAATTTACTCCCTCTGAAAAACCTGTGGAAGCTTTAATGCCAGGAGAGGTGGGATACATGATCGCCAACATAAAAAAAACTTCCGATGTTAAAATTGGGGACACCATTACTTTGCAAAAACATCCAGCTCCCGATGCTTTGCCAGGCTTTAAGAATATCAGCCCTGTAGTATTCGCAGGCATATATCCTATTGACTCTACAGATTTTGAAGCTTTACGCGATGCTTTGGAAAAACTTCAACTTAACGATTCCTCTTTGCATATTGAACAAGAAAGCAGTATGGCTTTAGGCTTTGGCTTCCGCTGTGGTTTTCTAGGACTTTTGCATTTGGAAATTATATTTGAACGCATTCAACGTGAATTTGATTTAGATGTTATTTCTACAGCGCCTAGTGTTATTTACAAGTTCCATTTAAATGACACCTCCATTAAAGAAATCGATAATCCTGCTCACTATCCAGACCCTACTCACATCGATTATGTAGAAGAACCGTGGGTAAAATGCCATATTATGATTCCTGGGGAATACCTAGGCGCAATCATGAATTTGGGAATGGATAAAAGAGGCAATTGTCTTAAAACAGAAACTATGGATGCACGCCGGCTTCTAATTACCTATCGTTTTCCTCTTAATGAAATTATTACCGATTTCAATGATAAGCTTAAATCCATCACTAAAGGATATGGATCTTTTGACTATGAATTTGATGGTTATGAAAAAAGTGATATCATTAAATTAGAAATTCGGGTCAACGAAGAGCCTGTAGATGCATTTTCATGCTTAGTGCATCGCTCTAAAGCAGAATCGAAAGGAAAAGCTATTTGCTCTAAACTCGTTGAAGTTATCCCCATGCAGCTTTTCAAAGTACCTATTCAAGCAGCTATTGGTGGGAAAATTGTTTCGCGAGAAACTATCCGCGCCCTCACCAAAAACGTGACAGCTAAGTGCTACGGAGGCGATATCACCCGCAAGCGCAAGCTGTGGGAGAAGCAAAAAAAGGGTAAAAAACGTATGAAAGAAATAGGTAAAGTCAATATCCCCCAAAGTGCTTTTATGGAAGTTTTAAAAGCAGGAGATTAATCGATCATTAAAAAAGAGTTAATATGCCACAGGTGATTTTGATTGGTGCACAATGGGGGGATGAAGATAAAAGTAAAATTATTGATATGCTTACAGCCCAGGTTAAGCATGTTATCCGCTCTCAAGGTGGCAATAACGCAGGCCATACAGTTGTCCTTGATCAGCAAGAATACAAATTTCATTTAATCTCCTCAGCTATTCTCCATTCACATACGCATTGCTATATAGGTGCTGGCACCGTCATCGATCCTGAAGTACTCCTGCAAGAAATGGAGGATTTAGAAAGTAAGGGTGTCCAAATTAAAGGACGCCTATTAATCTCGCCTTCTGCCCATATTATTTTTCCTTATCATCAAATGCTAGATTTTCTTCTTGAGCAAAAGAAAGGCGAACGTGCTATTGGTACCACCGGTCGAGGAATTGGGCCTTGTTATGCTGATAAAGCCCAACGTTTAGGCATTCGCATGGGAGAACTTGTGCGTCCTGATATTTTCGGCAAATTGCTAAAAAGCATTCTTCAAGTAAAAAATGAAGAGCTTACTAAGCTTTTCGGCGTCGAAAAATTAAATGAGGAGGAAATTTATAAAAAATATAGTCGTTATGCGGAGCTTTTAAAACCTTTTGTGGCAGAAGTGGAAGGGCTTATTCACCAAGCTATAGATAATAAGGAAAATATTTTGTTCGAGGGAGCTCAAGGAACTTTCCTAGATACTTCTTTAGGAACTTACCCTTATGTCACATCTTCCTCTACCATCGCTGGAGGCATCTGTGCCGGCGCCGGAGTAGGCCCCACCTGCATCGATCATACCTTGGGCGTTGTTAAAGCCTACACTACACGTGTGGGCAACGGACCTTTTCCTACAGAGTTTCAAGAAAACGAAAGTTTTTTAAATCATCCTATCACGAGTGAATACAGCAATGCAGTAGGGCGTAGAAGACGGATTGGATGGTTTGATGCAGTGCTAACGCGAACGGCTGTACACATAAATGGCATTGACTCACTAGCAGTGACTCAGCTCAATAGGCTAGATTATTTAGATTCTATTAAAGTTTGCGTAGGCTATCAAATTCATGGAGTGCGCATCAATCATATTCCTTACCTTAGCGAGGATCTAGATAAGATTATCCCTATTTATGAAACTATGCCAGGCTGGAACGCCTCCACCAGCCAAATTACCACTTATAAAGAATTACCTCAAAATGCTCAAAAATACCTGTCAAAAATTGAGCAGCTTTGTAGAGCACCGATTAATATCATTTCTTTAGGGCCTCAACGAGAAAAAACCCTTATTTTAAAAGACTTATTTTCAACCAAGGAAAAGGCAGCTTGCAAGCATGCTTAAATAGAACTTATGAATATTTTCGTGAAAAACAACTATTATACTCTTGAACAAAAGGCAAGCTTAGATCCTAAGCGTATTCCTCAGCATGTAGCTTTTATTCCAGACGGTAATCGACGCTGGGCCAAGCGACAGCAAATGAGATCCATAGAAGGTCATCAAGAAGGCTCTGATAATCTGATTGAAATTGTAAAAGCAGGAAAAGAACTAGGAATAAAAAATTTTACTTTTTACCTTTTCTCTACAGAAAACTGGAGCCGTCCTCAAGAGGAGATCGATGCCTTGATGTGGCTTTTGCATACTTATTTAATCGAGCAGCAATCTTTCTTTGTGGAAGAAGGGACACGTTTATGTACCATTGGAAATACTGCTGCTTTGCCAGAGTATGTACAAAAAACTATAGAGGAAACCCGACAAGTTACGGCCCACTGCCAAGAAGCGGACCTAATTTTTGCCCTAAATTATGGAAGTCGCGATGAAATCAAACGTGCTGTACAGTCTATCGCGCAAGATATAATCCATAAAAAAATTACTCCTGAGCAAATCTCTGAAGAAATTATTTCCCAATATTTAGATACGGCGCCCTGGAGTGATCCAGACTTACTTATCCGCACGAGTGGTGAATTAAGATTAAGTAATTATTTACTATGGCAGCTCTCTTATACTGAAATATTCTCCTCAAACGTATTATGGCCAGATTTTACTCCTTATCATCTTTTAGAAGCATTATTAAACTATCAAAAGCGTGAAAGGCGCTTAGGGGGCGCATGAGTAACCTTCAACACCGTCTTCTTTTGGGCAGTATGACCACTCTTTTTGCTATTTTGCTGCTTTGGTTTTCCCCCTACCTATTTTTTCGCCCTATTTTTGCTTTAATCTTAGCTACTTTCGTTACCCTTGCTGCCGCTGAACTTTTTCACTTAGCTAAAAGTAAAAACTACCAGCCCCTTACGAAAATAGGCTTGGTAGGCTGCTTTTTGTACACCCTTTCCGTATATGTGAGTACCCAATATGGTCAAGCTCAAATTCTCCCCTACATTGTTCTTATATTGATTGTATGGATTTGCTTTTTTTATTTTTTTAAAACGGGCGATAAGCCCTTGCTTAATATCTCCATTACCCTGCTTGCATTAATGTATGTAGCCATTCCTTTAGCATCTTGGCTCAACATTGCCTACTTTTTTCCAGAACACTCTCCTCAAGAAGGACGGTGGTGGCTAATCTACTTATTAGCTGTTACAAAAACAACTGATATAGGGGCTTATTTTGTGGGTAGCCTTCTGGGCAAGCATAAAATGGCTCCCTACTTAAGTCCCAAAAAAAGTAACGAAGGAGCAGTGGGAGGACTTTGCTGCGGGCTAGGGGCAAGCTTTACTTTTTATTGGATAAGTGCTCACATTCCTTTTCAGATTACTCTTTTTCAATCCCTGGCATTAGGAATTTTATTAAGCACGATGGGGCAGATAGGAGATCTTGCTGAATCTTTGCTAAAGCGTGATGCTGATATTAAAAATAGCAATCAAATCCCTGGACTGGGTGGTATACTAGATATGCTCGATTCGCTAGTCTTTACTTCTCCTATTGTTTATATTTTTCTTGAAATTCAATCTGCATCTAGCTAAATGCAGGAGTACAGGAGGTTTTGTATGATTATTACCATTGATGGTCCTATTGCTACAGGCAAAAGTACAATTGCTAAGACATTAGCACGCGAGATTGGCTACATTTATTTCGATACAGGAGCCATGTATCGTTGTCTAACTTATGGTGTTTTAAAGAAAGATATCCACATCGATGATCGTGAGCAACTTAATGACTTTCTCCATGCCTTTAAATTTGATATCAAAAGTAGACATGGAAAAAAACATTACTATGTAGGAAATGAGGACGTTACCGATGCTATTCGCCTCGATAAAGTTACTTCTCATGTATCTAGCATCTCGGCTATCCCTATGGTACGCGATAAGTTAGTGGCTATGCAAAGGGAACTTGCTATAGGAGTAAATGCGGTCTTTGAGGGAAGAGATATGGGTACGATAGTTTTTCCTAAAGCCGAAATAAAAATATATTTAACAGGACGTCCTGAAGTACGTGCTAAAAGAAGATATGACGAACTTAAAAGAAAGTATCCTGAAGAAACAAAGGACCTTACGATTGAAAAATCCCTTGAAGATCTTAATCGACGAGATCATCTCGATTTAACTCGCGAAATATCCCCTCTTAAACAAGCTCCTGAGGCTCTCGTGATTGATACTTCTGATTTAAGCATCCAAGAAATTATTTTCAAAATCCTAGAATTTAAAGATTTAAACATACAAGTTTGATGATCTAAATAATGAGCAAGCAAAATTTAAATACAGTTCTTAAATTAAACACCTTACTTTTATTCCTGATTTAAGATAGCTTAATAAAATAAAGGCCAAGCTTAACGTCCAAGTAGCAGAGAATAAGAGGAGTAAGAAAAATTAAGATTTTTTTGGATAAAGGAGATTAAAGCTGAGAAGAGTATTTCCTTCGAGGGATTTTCTTTTGCTATATAGCTCATCTTCTTAAGGACAGCCTATTAATTTTTATAGAAAACGGATCATTTTCTATTTTTTCCACCTTTTTTCTCCCACCGATGGTTAAGATTTTTTTGCCGCAAAATTTAGAGAAGTTAAAAAGGGTCCTCATAGGCTTTAAGCAAAAAAGCCTATTTTTATATTAATAATTTCAGCTTATTTTCTTACTTTTTCTTTCTAAATAGGCAAACAAAACAATAGATTGTCTTCAATTTTTTTTAAGTTAAACAGCGTGGATACTTTATCTTCCTTTTTAAAAAGCCGGTATCTATCATGTCGCTAAGCATTAAAGTCTTTATTGCCTTAAGCTGTTAACATTTTAATTTGAGCTACAAGCAAAAGTTAAATTTTCTATAATCCTTTAATGTTTAAATCCTCTTGATAAATAGGAGGGATTTATTTAGGATGCAAACATATATATACCTTCACTATTTGTTGGCATGAAATTTTTTTATCGCTCAGTTTATCTCTGTACTAAAAAATTTTTTTTATTGTTATTTCGCCATCAAGTGTATGGAAAACACCACCTCCCTGCCGGGCCCTGCATTCTTGCTCCTAACCATGCTTCTTTTTTAGATCCTCCTCTTGTAGCTATTTCATGCGATGAGGAAGTCAACTTTCTTGCAAGAGGAACTCTTTTCAACAATGCAATTTTTAAAAAGTTGATTTCTCACCTAAATTCTTATCCTGTAGGTGGCATCTCGCAAGATATAAGCTCGCTTAAATTAATTCTTCAATTATTAAAAGATAGTAAAAAAGTAGTGATTTTTCCTGAAGGCAAGAGAACTTCTAACGGACACTTACTTCCCATAAAGCCTGGCATAGGAATGCTTGCCGGCAAGAGCCAGTGCCCAATTGTACCTGTCTATATTCATGGTACCTATGAAGCCTGGCCAAAGAAAAAGTGGATACCTAGGTTGAAAGGACAAACAGCTTGTGTTTTCGGTAAGCCTATCTATTGGGAAGTGTATAAAGATCTGCCCAAGAAAAAAGCACAAGAAGAAATTTCAAATGCTATCCAAAAATCTCTGAAAATGTTAAACTTTTGGTATTTGAATGGTGCACTAGGAGAACCGCCTTAATGTAGTACGCCTAGCATTGTTTTCTTTTGGAAAATAAATGCCTATTGCATATAAACTAACAGATGGTTTTTAAACTAACCGTAATTTAATTTTTTTTTAATTTCAAAGGGGTAATTTTTATGTCTACATATTTGGTCACACCTTTTATATCAGGTGAATATCCTAATAAAGTTATCAAATGGACTACAGAGCATTTAGAAAAGGCTAGAGAATCCAAAAATAGCAAGCAAACTTTAATAGCAGCTGGCGTGTTAGCTGCTGACACAGCTGTCCATGCTATTGCCGTGCCCTTATTTGCAATTGCTAATGTGTTTAGAGTACCTGTGAAAGTAATGTTTTCAAAGAAACCTTGGGCTATTCAGCTTCTTAATAAAACTAAGCTTGCTAGCCCTAAGAATGTAGCCAAATTAGCCCTTCGTGTACTAGCAACTGCTTTTGCAACTTTGGCCACCTTGGTTATGTCTTTCATCAAACCTATAGAGGCTACACGAATTCATGAAACGCTAAAAATCCTTCCTAAGAAAAAAGCTGCCCCTTCAAAAAACACTGAAGAGACTGCAGGTAGCCAAGAAGAAGGCCATGTTGAAGGTAGCGAGGAAGAAAAACAGCCAATTTCTATGAAAGAAGAGATAGCTGCTAGAGCTTATGACAAGCATGAACACAATGTAAATGCGATAGAAGATCGTGAAACACCAGCAAATCTAAAGCCAGAGGAAGGTGTGATTGCAGCTAAGTTTATTGATACGCAAGAATTATCAACAAAAGTGCAACAGGTAACTCATAAGACAGCTGTTGAAAACTCAGAAAAAGCTAAAGAGGAAGCAGAGCTAGCTACTCAACCGAAAGTTGGCTTTAATGAAGAGCTCATAGCTAAAGCTAAAGCCAAGCATGCTGCAGCAGTAGAGGCAGTAGCTGAATTAGAAGAAAAAAATGGAAAAGAAGAAGCTGTAGCAGAAGAAAATGCTGTGGTAACTGCAGAGGCAGGTATTCCAGAAGCCCCTCAAGCACCAACAGCCGACAAAATTGAAAGCTAAAACCTTTGAATTTAATTTAGATTTATTGCTGAGATAGCACATATTAAAGGGGTTTAAAAAGGGTAACCTTTCTAAACCCCTATTATTTTGCTTGCAAATATCTTTTCTTCACTCTTTGTTTATCAAAAAAAGTTTTTCTATAATAGGTCTTTTAATCACCCCATTCCTAAAGATTACCTAAGCTTGGATCTTCAATAACCTGGAACGCAAGATTTTGTTTAAGTAAGAGTCAAAGAAGCTTCCCATTCTCTAAAATTTTCCTTGAAAGCAGCTTTGAGCTACCCTTCTCGTCCTAAGCAAATCTATAAAGGCAGGATGAATACCCCTCTAGTTATCCAATAATACTAAAGGTCAACTAAAAAAAAGATCTCTTAATCTATAAGCTTTCTGCTTCTCGACTCTATATCTTAATTTTCTCTTTTTAAATAGCGCTTGCTTTTCTTAGAATCAATGCATAGGAAAATTAAGGGATAGGCTATAAAATAGGTTAAAGAGAATTATAGGCGATCATCCAAATAGTCTCCTATTTTTTTTAAGATCTACGTATGATTATATATTTTAAGCGTTATAGGAAGTAGAGCTTACTTTACCGCCCGTACCTGTCCAATTCGTGTGAAAAACCTGGCCGCGCGGATGATCTAGGCGCTCATACGTATGGGCCCCAAAGTAATCACGTTGGGCCTGTAATAGATTGGCTGGTAAGTTAGAACTGCGATAACCATCATAAAAAGCAAGGGCAGTGCTAAAGCAAGGAGTGGGAATGCCGAGCTCTACAGCTTTAGCTACTACCCGTCTCCAATCGCTTTGTGCTTTAGCTAATGCATTTTTGAAGAAATCATCTAATAGAAGGTTTTTTAAGGTAGGTTTTTTCTCATAGGCATCCTTAATATTGTTAAGAAACTTACTGCGAATGATGCACCCTCCTCGCCACATGAGAGCCACCCCTCCAAAGTTAATCCTCCAATGATAATCTCTAGCTGCCTGCTGAATAAGCATGAACCCTTGGGCATAGCTAATGATTTTAGAAGCATATAAAGCTTGTCTAATACTCTCAATAAATGCTTCTTGATCTCCCTCATATAAAGGGGAAGGTCCCGTCAAAATTTTACTAGCTTCAAGGCGCTCTTCTTTAATAGCCGATAAACAACGCGCAAAAACAGCTTCTCCGATTAAAGTTAGTGGCATCCCCAATTCTAAAGCATTTATGACAGTCCACTTACCCGTACCTTTTTGCCCTGCTACATCTAAAATTTTATCTATCAAAGGCTGGCCATCTTCATCGACCTGTTTGAAAATAGCACTTGTAATTTCAATTAAATAACTGTCTAATTCTGTTTTATTCCACTGAGCAAAGACTTGCGCTATCTGCTGAGGATTCAACCTTAGAGCATGCTTTAAAAGGCTATATGCTTCGCAAATCAGTTGCATATCACCATATTCAATTCCATTGTGGACCATTTTAACATAATGACCTGCACCTTCATCTCCTACCCAGTCGCAACAAGGTTCACCATTGTCAGCTTTGGCACTAATAGATTGAAAAATATTCTTTACTAAGGGCCAAGCCTCAGGATTTCCCCCTGGCATGATTGAAGGGCCATGCCGCGCGCCTTCTTCCCCCCCAGAGATTCCACTGCCTATAAAGAGAAGACCTTTCTCTTTTAAAGATTGGGTGCGTCGATTGGTATCGCTAAAAAGGCTATTTCCCCCATCAATAATGACATCACCTGGCTCTAAATAAGGAATGAGCTGCTGAATGCACGCATCCACAGGCTCACCTGCTTTTACCATCAAAATGACTTTTCTCGGACGCTTTAAAGATTGGCAAAATTCCTGGATAGTAGGAGCACCTATAATTTTTGATCCTTGGGCAGAGCCATTTAAGAAGCTGTCAATGGTGGCGCGCGTACGATTATAAACGGTAACAATGAAGCCATGATCATTCATATTAAGAGCCAAGTTTTGACCCATGACTGCTAATCCAATTAAACCAATATCCGCTTGCCCCATAGATTTTCCTCCCTTAAGTGATTTTTTCGTAGTTTAGTGCGAGAAGAAATGAATGTAAAGAGCAAGTGCAAGAAAAAGCAAAAGAGTTGTCCTCGGCGCGATTCGAACGCACGACCTGTTGCTTAGGAGGCAACCGCTCTATCCTACTGAGCTACGAGAACATATTCTTCAGCATAGAGAATGTAAGAAATTTTGTAAAGTAAGCATTGGAAAGAGGGCACTTTGTTACTTTATTTAAGGAAAAATGATGCATAGTTATCTTCTTTAAAAAAAGCCCTTCTTAAGGCAAAGAAACAGCGCGCTCGTTTAGATAAGCTTCCACCCCTTTGGCAATACCCCAAGCAATCTTCTTAATATAGGCTGGCTCTTTAATCTTATTCATTTCCTTTTCATTCGTCAAAAAGCCTCCTTCAATCAGTACAGCAGGCATCTTTGTCTCTCGAATGACTGCAAAATTTCCCTCTTTTACTCCACGGGATTTAGCTTTCGTGGCTTGTATTACCTGCGTTAGAATAGAAGAAGCTAATTGACTAGATTGCGTTGAACGCTTTTTATTTATATCTGATTTATAGTAAAAAATTTCAATGCCATCGGCTTGCTTGGCCGGCGCGGAGTTATAATGCACGCTTACAAACAGATCAGCGCCTTGATCATTTGCAAAATTTGCTCGCTTCTGCAAAGAGATAAATTCATCATTTGAACGTGTCAGCCTAGTTTGATAACCCATCTTTTGCAGAAACTCATTTAAAGCTAAAGAGGTAGTGAGGTTAAGAAATTTTTCATGGTATTTGGGTTGGGATAAAGAACGAGTACCAAAGTCATCTCCGCCATGACCGGCATCTATTACAATCAATGCAGCTTTAGAAAGCCTAGGCCTTTTAATATTCTTTAGAGGTGGGTTTATGCCCCTTTTATTCTCAAAGGGAAACTGAGCTACAGGGGCGGAATGCACAGCAGGTTGGCTAGAAAGCTCTTTGGAAGGGCATCTACACCCTCCAAGGCTTAGCAACAAAAAAATCCATAGACAATTTCGAAAATTTTTTATCATAAATTTATTTTTTTATCATTTTCATCTTTATGTTTTTCCAAACATATTTGAGCAGCAATTTTTCTATCGTCAAATTCAATGGTTTTGTAGGAAAAAATTTGATAGGCTTCATGGCCTTTACCGGCAATAAGAATCACATCCGCTGGCTTAGCCATGTAGATTGCTTTTTTAATAGCCTCGTATCGATCCACTTCTACTTCCCAATTCTTTTGATTAAACCCTCGAGCAATCTCCTGGCAAATAGTTTGAGGATTCTCAAAGCGTGGATTATCGGAAGTCACAATACAATAATCGGAAAATTTCTCAGCCACTTGTGCCATTTTTGGGCGTTTAGAAGCATCCCTATTTCCTCCGCATCCAAATACAGTAATAATTCGGCCCTGCTTAAATTCTTGCAAACATTCTAAAACGTTTGTAAGAGCATCATCCGTATGAGCAAAATCAACAAATATATTTAACCCTAATTCATTAAAGACCGCTTGCATGCGACCTGGAACGGCTGGAAAAGAGGCTATAATCTCTACCAATTTTTTCAAAGGCTCTTTTCTTACGAGGCCTACGCAGATAGCGGCCAAGCAATTATAGATATTGAAACGCCCTACTAAAGGACAGTGGCAGGCGACTTCCTCCCCAGCATAGCCGATAGTAAAGTCTGTACCAAAAGAGGTTAGGACTATGTTTTTAGCTTGTACATCTGCAGCAGCGCTTAGCCCGTAAGTCAGAATTTTAGCTCTACAGCCTTTTACCATCATTTGATGCCAAGGGCTATCGATATTAATCACTGCCGTGCAAGGAAAGTTATTCCCTGTCTTATTTTTCTCAGGGTTTAAAGTTTGAAATAGTTTTTGCTTAGCTTGGCAATAGTTATCCATCGATTGATGATAATCTAAGTGATCAAGTGTCAAATTAGTAAAAATGGCCACATCATATTCAATATTTACTGCCCGGCCTTGATCTAAAGCATGTGAAGTTACTTCCATGACCGCAGCTTTACAATTTTGCAAAACCATCTCTCTTAGCAACTTATGGTTACTAATAACATCGGGCGTTGTGCGAGTGGCTTGGTAACGATGCTTACCTATAATATACTCAATCGTCCCTATAAGCCCACAGGGTACCTTTAAATGTTCTAGTAAATGCTTAACAAGAAAAGAAGTGGTAGTTTTTCCATTAGTACCGGTGATACCTACCATGAATAGCTCTTGACTAGGAAACTGATAATAATGAGCTGCTAAAAGAGGCTCTACTACAGGCACCTGAGGATGAATAACTTGAGTGATAAAGCGCAAGGAGGGATCGAAGATGTCGGTCAAGATAGCACTAGCTCCTGCCTCAATAGCTTCATGAATGTAGTGAGCGCCATCATTCATACGGCCTTTTTTAGCAACAAATAAATTGCCAGGAGCTACAACCTTAGAATTGGCACAAATTCCGGTTATAAAAACTTCTTTAGAGCCTTTAACTGCTTGCACGGAAATATTTTTTAATAGTTTTTTTAGTTTCATTCTCAACTCGCACTTCTCCTCGCAGCCATTTAAATCACCTAAGTTTTTCCAGGCTCTTTGTTATTCCACTTTTCATACATTTCTTTCAACTCTCTAATTTCATGCGCCCAGTTTGCTTTTTCTTGGCAACGTCTAGGATCCCCTATTGGATAACCGTAGGGATCATCCGGAGCTATACCTAAATAGGCTAAAGACCTCTTAGCTATTTCGCAAAACACTGGGGCAGCACAAGTTCCCCCATGGTGCCATGACCCTACTCCTGGTGTGTAACCATATTGAGGCTCATCTAGGGTAACAAGGAGAATAAAAGCCGGCTTATCAGCAGGAGTAAAACCGATGAAACTTGGACAATAAAGTTCATCGGAATAAGCACCGTTGACTATTTTTTTTGCGGTGCTAGTCTTGCCTGCTTCAGAATATCCTGGCACATCTGCACGTCTAGCCGTACCTCCCACCTTAGTCGTGTATTTTAAGCTTTTTACTATTTCACTACAGCATTCTTTCTCTAATACCTGAGGAAATTGCTGAATCCTGCCTATATCAGTATGATCTACAAAAATGGTTTGAGTGCCTTCTTCAGGATTACTAGCAATTTTGCGGATAAGGGTAGGTTGTACAAGATATCCTCCATTAACAAAAACAGCGAAAGCTCTAAGCAGCTGAATGCTATTTACTTGAATGTTATGGCCAAACGCTAAGGAATAGGGGGTAGAAATAGACCATTCATCTTTGCCATTAGGATGTTTTTTGCCCGGTAAAGGAACCACTCCTGCACTCTCAGCAGGAAGCTCAATTTGAGTTTTAGCACCAAAGCCAAATGTTTCGGTTAAATGATTGCGGATAAAGGAAGCCCCTAGCCGTTCAACCACTTTTTCCATTAATCTTGCTGGATAAATATTAGAGGATTTCTGAATAGCCATATACATATTTAGATAAGGGTGCATATGAGTATCTATCAAAGGCTTACCACGTCCTTTAAAAAAAGTATTGGAAGTAGGCATCATCGCGTGAGGATCGAACAGCTCACTTTCCCCTTTTTTACGCAATTCTATATTTGCTTTCAAAGCAATTGCTAGAATGATAGGCTTAAAAGTAGAGCCAGGTTCAAGTGTATCGGTCAAAGCTTTTACTTTAGTATGCTCAATCATTTGGGGATCATTGAAATAATCTTGATAATGGGGAGGATAAAAATAAGGATACTGGGCCAACGCCAATATTTCGCCACTAAAAGGATTCATCATCACTGCCCACCCCCCTTTAGCTTTAGCATTTTTTACTCCTTTTTCAAGCTCTTCTTCTGCTATAGCTTGTAAACAATGGTTAATGGTTAAATAAACATCGGCTCCATTCTGAGGCTTGGCAATAACTTCGCCCATTTCAAACGCATTTCTAGGAGAACGCATTAATCGCCGTTTTCCCATCCTTCCTTTAAGAAAATGATCAAAACACAGCTCTAAGCCACCTGTAGGGATTGCTTGCTTTGTAACCTCATCTCTTTGATTTTGCACTGTATGTAAAAGTTGGCCAAGTAATTTTCCAAAAGGATACGACCGTTGATAATCACTGGCAAAAAAAAGAGCATTGCGGGCAATTTTATTTCGTTTAGCATAGGGCATCCACCAGTCTAAAATTGCATCACGGGTTTCTTTTTCTAGCCACATCTTTAACTTTCTATTGCGGCTTCTATATCCAAATTGTTCACATAGATGAGAATGTTCTTCAGCAGGAAGATCAAGGATTTGGATAAGCTTTTGTGCAATTTCAGCATGATGCTGAGAAGGAATAGATTCAACGTCTACATGCAAATGAAATTTAAGAATATCGACGACAAAAGCTTGTTCAATTTCAGGATGGGCTCTCTGTATACTTGTATTAGAGATAAATCTTCCACGCAAGAAAGGTTCATTAACAACAAAATAATGCTGCCGATTAGCTAGGTGCGTCCATTTTTCTCCTTCGGCGATTTGCAGCATATAAAACTTAGCCACAAGTAAAGAAAATAAAAAAATGATAAAAAAGGCAACAAACAATAGCCTTCTTCGATCACTGGCCTGAGGAGGAAGTGGAGGTCGTACAGGCATTAAGGCCAATTCTCCTCTTGCAAATCAGCGAAGTCTTTGCCTGGAACTGGCGAGGTTAAAGGTAAAACAATGACTTGCGAATTATAAGCAAATTTTAAAGCACTAAATTCGGGCATCCGCATCAGCTCCATAAGATGAATGGGACTTTCAAATTGATCAATCTCATATTTTAAACGGTTATTTTCTTCATGAATTGTGCGCACTTCTTTAGCTAATGAAGGAATTGCCATACGCAATTCTGTTAATTCATTTTGCTTAAAAATATAAGTATAAAGAACTAGACCGGCAAGCACTACACATATAAAAAGCTTTATAATCAACCCTTGAAAATTACTTTCGCATCTTTTCATATTTTTTCAATCACTCTTAATTTTGCACTACGGCTTCGAGGATTCAGGTTTATCTCTTCTTCGCTAGCTACTAAAGGCCTTCGGGTAAGAATATGTGCTTCAGGAGCCTTATCCAAAAACATACCGCCCACCCCTGATGTTTCATATTTATCGCTTGCTGCAAATCTAAAGAAATTTTTTACTAAGCGATCTTCTAGACTATGAAAAGTTATCACCGCTAGCCTTCCGCCAGGAGTTAAAAGTGAAAGTGCATCGGGTAAAATTTTTTCCAAGACCTCTAACTCTCGATTAACGGCAATACGTAAAGCTTGGAAAATAAGAGTAAGCGGGTGGATACCTTTTTTAGCCCGATAACGTAAAGCTGGTAGAAGAGCCTTCACTAAATCTTGGGTAGTTTTTAAAGGTTTTTCCTGGCGCACTTTTACCAGAATGCGTGCGGCTGTATGCCACTGCTTTTCTTCCCCCCACTCGCGAAATATTTTTCCTAATTCTTGTTCGGACCAAGTATTTACAATCTCTTCAGCAGTCAAATTATGTGAAGGATCCATTCGCATATCTAAAGGCCCTTCCTTAGAAAAGCTAAAACCTTTAGAGGCGGTATCAAGCTGCATGGAGGAGACACCCAAATCTAAAAGAATGCCATCTATGGGGACAGAATAAGCAGAGAGGCTAGATCTCATGTGAACAAAGTTAAGCTTAATAAAATCAATTTTCGATTCCCAAGTTATCAATCGGCTTTGGGCTATAGCTAAAGCTACCGGATCTTGATCGAGCCCAATCAGCCGCTTAATTTCTGGATGAGCTTGCAAAAGAGCAGCCGAATGGCCGCCAGCACCCAAGGTGGCATCAATAAAACCGTGAATTGTTTTATCTGCAAAAAAACTTAAGAATTCAGGTAACAGAACGGAAAAATGAGGAGAAGACGACATGAAAAAACATCCTTAAAGTTTTTTTATAGAATGCAGGCAAAAGATTAGGGGAAAATATTAATCTACACAGGGCAATATTTTTAAACAATTAGCATACGATTAAAAAGCATTTATATAAAGCATTTATACTCCATTAGCTATTCATCCAATTGTCAAGTTTTGCTAAATAATTTTAAACATGCTAGAATAGTATTTGGGGCTTAAAATAGGATGAATTATCTGCTTGTAGGCTCTTACGCTGCAAGGCTATCATATAAAAAAAGAGTGAGTTTCTATGGCAACGATTGATAAGTTAGACATTAGTGTCTATAATCTCTATGCGATTCGCACGCGAATGATCGAGCAGATTAACCAACAATTTCAGCTAGATCAAGCAGCCAGTATACCTGCACAATTGCAAGTTTTAGATATTTATCCTAAACCTACTGAACTGGATGTGCTGCTAGGCATTGCTCCCCTTTACACGCCCTGGGCTTATTTCTTTCCTCCTCCCCGTTTTCGCTTTATGCGCCGCTCTCCCTTCTCGTATCGTGTGATTCCCAGTTTTGGTTCATTTGATGAACAAGCCCTGCAAGAGCAAAAGCTAGAAGAAATTTTGTGTCGTACTCCTGAAGAGAAGCAAGAAAAAGAGACCTTAAAAAACTGTTTTCGCGAAATTGAAAAATTAAACAATTGGCTAAACTTTATTGTAGGTAGAGTAGGCCAGTTTTTACAAGGATAATTATGCACAAACTTAATTGGCGAGAATCTTTAGGCTGGTCGGAAGAAATTTTAGAAGAAATGCGTTCTGCCGGATATGCCTATATTCGCCAAGGCAAGTATGAGATTGCCCTGCCTTTTTTTGAAGCTTTATGTGTATTAGACCCGGAAAGTGCTTACGATGCTCAGACGTTAGGAGCTTTGTATTTGCAAAGCAATAACGCAGCTAAAGCACTTAAATGCTTTGATAAAGCTTTAAAAATTGAAGGTGACCATTCACCTACTTTATTAAATCTGGCTAAGGCTTTGTTTATGCTTGGTAAAAAGGAAGAAGGCTTAAAAGTTGCTAATATCCTTAAGAATGAAGCTAATGCCGCGATTTCTAATGTGGCAAAAGCACTTATCTTAGCACATAGCTAATTAAAAATGCTATTTACTACTCGCCTTGTAAGACTTTTTTAAGCGTATTGACCACTCTTTCAACTTCTTCTACTTGAAGATCATAGTAAAAAGGCAAAGAAAGAGCTTGAGAATAATAAGCCTCCATTTTAGGAAAATAGTCCGAAATATCTCCGCAAAGATTTATAAAGTAAGGATGCTTATAGATAGGAATATAATGAACTTGCGTTCCAATCATTCTTTCACGCAATCTATTCATCACCTGTGTGCGGGTAGTTTTATAAGCATTAAAATTAATTTGAACCACGCATAAATGATAAGCGCTGTAGGCATCGAAATTTTCTGCAAATAAATGAAGATAAGGAATTTCTTTTAGTAAGGCACGGTAAGCTTTCATCAATTGTCGCCGCTTTTCCACAAAGCTATCCAAGCGTGCCATTTGGCTCAATCCTAGGGCAGCCTGCAATTCTGTAAAGTTATAGTTACCGCTAAGATGTTGCACTTCGTAATACCAGGGTGCTGCCTCTCCTTGTAAATAAGGCGCCTCGCGTTCAATTCCATTATTCCTAAATAACTTAAGACGACGATAAAAATCTTCGCTATTTGTCGTAACCATCCCTCCTTCCCCTGTCGTAATTGTTTTGGCCGCATGAAAACTAAAGATAGTCATATCGCTCCATCGGCAAGAGCCTACTTTTTCTCCCGTAAAATAAGTAGATCCTAAAGCATGGGCGGCATCTTCAATCACTACAGTCTCAGGATTTTGAATAGCTTGATCTATTTTTTGCATATCCACAGGTATGCCAGCAAAATGGACAGGCGCAACACAAATGCGACCGCGTGAAGAAGGACGGGCAAGATTATATTCTAGCTGCTGTAAATCTAAATTTCCGCTAGAGCAATCAATATCTAAAAAGACAGGGGTAGTTCCTCGTTGTACTGCTGCTCCGGCGGTGGCTACGAACGAATTAGGTGTGGTGAGTAGAGAGTCTTGCTGACGCAAGTTTGCTGCAAAATAAGCACCCATTAAAGCGGAGGTTCCGCTATTGAAAGCAACGGCGTATTTGACCTGGCAATAATGAGCCACGGCACTTTCAAAAGCTTCCACCAGAGGGCCGCGTGTTAGATGATCGCTATTTAAAGCTTTAGTTACTTCATGAATATCAATCTGATTGATGGATGGTTTGGTATAGGGCAAAAAATTTTCTTTAGTCATAACTTTTAACAAAACCTACTAAACAGTGTTTGACAAATTGTCATCAGACAATGAAGGATATTTTTAGAGGTGTCAAGCTACAATTAAACCTTTTTAACATTTTAGCTCCTTCTTTTTTTCTTTACTGCCAGACAACCATATAATTTAATTTCTTGAAATCATAAACAAAATAAGCATGTTAACCTCTTGTTTAAGAAACGAGAAAGATCTATTCTCGAAATGTAGGGCTCTACGGATTATAAACGAGCAGGAGTCAGCTTATCTCTTTTCCTCAAAAGGCTCATGGATTTAGACTTTTTTTGAATGTTACACAAGTAATGCCGCTAGATAAACAATCCTTCTTAAATGTGATAGCAAAAATCCACACTTTAAAAATTTATATTTTAAAATAAAATTTATTAAAGTTTAATTATTAGAATATGAAAGTATTTCAAATTATTTAAAAAAATAATTACAAACCATTTACTATTTTAATGATATTATTTATCCTTTATTTCTATCGAATGTCTAGGTTACCCCTAATAAAACCAGCTCAATACCCTATCCGCAAAAGATTTATTGTTGCAAGCTGCTAGAAACCATCGCTTAAGAACATAGATCCTTTCAGCTTTTTTTCACAAATTGCTAATTAAGAGAAGGTTATAAAAACAAATTTTTTGCAACTTGGGAAGGAAATATTTTTTATTGCCGCGGTATCTGATTTTCAGCGATTTAATGCTAAATACCCCAAAAGCAGATGATAATTTTCTTGCAGGCAATGCAGCCACATGGTAGCTTTTTCCAACGAAATACCTCCAGAACATCCTGTGGAAACGTTGTTTATAACTTAAATGCAGTTTTTACAGGACTTATATTATTGTCCTTTTGTAGAATAAGAGCTTTAAAATAGCTGCTTGGCTCCCGTTAAGGGATTTTTATTTATTCCCAACGCTTGCCCCTTTGAACTGTAATTTTTGATTAAGGATCCAAACTATGTTAGTTCTTGAGACAGAAGATATTTGGACTCAATTTCTAGAATGTGTAAAAACAAAATGTTCCGCCACAGCTTTTGGCAATTGGCTCTCTCCTATTCGCGTAATAGAAAATGCCAATGACAAAATAATTCTTGAGATCCCTAACATTTTTGTAAAAGAATACCTTTTTTCCAATTTCCATAGCGAACTTTGTGCTTTTTTGCCTGTGAATGCCAACGGCGAGCCTTCTATTCAATTTAAATTGGCAACGCCAGCTAAGAGAACCTCTTCTAACCTTCCTAGCGTGCCCGCAAGCTATGCCCCGCCAGTAGAAGAGCAAACTTATGAAGTGAAGCTAAACCCTAACTACCGCTTTGAAACATTTATTGAAGGGCCTGCTAACCAGTTTGTTAAATCTGCTGCCATAGGGATTGCTGCTCGCCCAGGCCAATCTTACAATCCTCTCTTCATTCATGGAGGTGTGGGCCTAGGTAAAACGCATATTCTTCATAGTATTGGGCACTACATTCGCCAAAATAATAAGAAATTACGGGTTCAATGCATTACTACGGAAGCCTTTATTAACGACCTCGTCGATAACTTACGCAACAAATCTGTCGATCGTATGAAAAGGTTTTATCGCTCGGATGTCGATGTTTTATTAGTGGATGATATCCAGTTTCTACAAAACCGTCTGAATTTCGAGGAAGAATTTTGTAATACTTTTGAAACCCTCATTAATCAAAATAAACAGATTGTCATTACTAGTGATAAGCCTCCTTCCCAACTAAAACTCTCTGAGCGTATGATCGCTCGTATGGAATGGGGGTTAGTCGCCCATATTGGCGTACCGGAACTTGAAACGCGGGTAGCCATTCTCCAACATAAAGCCCAGCAAAAAGGTTTAGAAATTCCTAATGCAGTTGCCTTCTTTATTGCTGAACATATTTATAATAATGTCCGGCAACTAGAGGGAGCCCTTAATCGTTTAAGCGCTCATAGCCGACTGTTGAATCTTCATATTACAGAAGAATTTGTGGAAAAAACTTTACGCGAAATGCTTCAGCATGCGCCTCGTCACAAAATTACTGTCGATCAGATTTTAAAAAGTGTAGCCGCTATCTTTCAAGTACGGGTGAGCGACCTTAAAGGTTCTATGCGTACCAAAGAAGTCGCGCTCCCTCGTCAAGTAGCCATGTATCTGGCCTGTAAAATGATTAATGAATCTCTGCAAATGTTAGGGGCTGCTTTTAATAAAACTCACTCTACTCTTCTCCATGCTTGCAAAAACATTGAAAAAAAGCTCACCGCTGATGAAACTCTAAGGCGGCAAATTAGCATGGTTGAGCGCAACATTCATGCTTAGAATAAAAGCTCGCTATGAATAAACCTTGGATCCAAGGAATTACCTAACAAAAAAGCGTAGTTAAGCTCTTTTACAAATAAAATTTTGTAAATGATGGATCATCAAACAGCTTTAACCTATATAGAAAGGTTTTCATAGTGCCCATTTCATTGCCTTAAAATCTTAACAAGTTTTTAAAGACTTACAACTTTTAAGATTAGCTACTTTCCTCTAAAAATTTAAAGCAGCTGGGTTAGGACAGGTTTTACCGACACCCAGCTAAAGTTCATCTAATAGTAAATCGATCAAAAAATGGCTCCAGCTCGCGTGGATTGCCAGTTGATATATTTAATCTTTTAAAAACTTTATTCCTTAAATCCCATTTTTTCACTCCTTAAAGAACCTTAAAAAGGCTGCTTTTTAGATAGGCAATCATAAAGGGAAAAAATTTTGTTTAGCAATTAACCCTTTAACTTTAAAAGACTTATCGTAAAAATTTATGATTTTTTACCCTTTTTTTGTTTTTAAAGACCCATAGGTTTTCTCCACTTTAAAAGGTATTTTATTTTTAAAAAGATTAATTTGCAAAACATCTAAATGGTGTTGCACTTCTTTAGAAAGGTGTTCTTTATGTACGATCTCTATAAAGCTTGCTTCATTCCAACTCTCTGCAATTAATAGCTGATCACGCGTTACTTTAAATTCGAGATACTCTTTGATCATAACCTGGTTATCCGAAAGAATAGCTTTTTTAGCGTCTAACAATTTTACATTATAGATTCCTTTAGCACGCAAAATGATTTTTTCCTCCTCAAAACGAATTTCATATTTTTTTGTAGGCTTGGTAGGCGAGGAGCTTCTAAAAGAACTTAGCAGCTTTTGACCCATTAACCTTTCGTGCAGATAATTTAAAGTAGAGGGCCCATAAGCGTAAGCACTAGCCTGATGCACAAATTTTAGGACAGCTAACAAGCTAGCAAATTCTTCTCGAGGATAGACGACCTCTTGGCACATCTTAGAAAATTGTTCACATCCTTTTATAATAGCGCCTTGCATGATTCCTGAATCATTTCCATCGATAGCGAAATATTCGAGAAGGGCTTCTATCTCATGCGGCTCATATCCTAGCTGTTGCGTAAGTTTTTTAATAAAATCGGCAAAAAAGTTTTTTACTTCCGCTAAGGTTTTCAAGCTACCGTAAATCAAAAGATCTTGACGACCTGCAATAAGTTTTAATGTCTTAGATTCTAGTACATAGAGCCATTCGGTAGCTTTACCAGCCTGAGTCATTCTTGCGGAGGTAATATATTTTCCCACGCTGCCTAAATTTTCATTGAAGCTAAAAGCCGCTAAAGCATTTTTATCCGCTTGCAAATATTCATCTTTTTCTTTAAGACATTTACTTTCTCTTTCTTCTAGAAAATAGACAGGAAACTTTTTGCTGATCCACAGTTCATACCTAATACGTTCATCAATATTAGTGGCAATATTTTTTAAAGAGTTGATGATCTGCTCATACCTTAATCTAACATAATTAATGATTCCTTCATCCGTCCCCTTTTCACCCCAAGCAGCCACAGTATCCCCAAAAGCCCGTCTGAGTCCTAGATTAATTTCATTCAAGAGAGAAGCGATTTGGATAGAAGTGTCCAAATCTTTTGCCATTTTTTTAAGAGAATCTGCTTTACGATCCTCCCATTTAAAAATAATATTGCGAAGCTTGCCTGAAAAAGCAAAGTCTCTCTTCTCATTTTCAATTAAAGCCACTAATTTTTGCATCGCTTGTTGATACAAATAGAGGTTAAGGATAGGAGATCGACTCACTTGAGCAGCATCGATCCATTTTAATAGATTTTTCGCATTGGTAGAGGATTTTTTGCCCTCTACCGGAATCTTTCGATTTTTTCCTAAATCCATAAGAAAGCCTGCTAAAAGATCGACGATGATGTTATGCTCTTCAGAAGGCTTTACTTCAGCATTGAATAAAACTTCTCTGAAATCTAAGGGAGTAAGCCCAATGGAGCCTCGCTTACGAGCAGATGTAAAGGAAAAATCCTTTAAATTTCTTTCTATCATTGCCTCAGCAAGAAGTATCATTTCGCTAAGAGCTTCTTTAATAAGCTCATTTTTAGACATATCCCTATAATTTTCTTTAATAAATTGAAGATTTTCTTCTAGGCTTTTTATTCTTTCAATCCCTGCTATTTCGAGGGTAGGAAGGCTTTGGCGTTTTGTTTCCTTGCTAGCCTTATTATCAATGCGAGGATGCCTCATTAAGCTATCGCTAGAGGAAGGAGAGGGAAGACTTTTACGGATTGAACGGCTATTGAAAAAAGGTTCACCTTCTTCTAAAGAAGAATTTAAAATTTTATACTTTCCAGGCAAAGAGGTTGAAGATATAGCAAGGCAAGCAGCTTTTTCTGAGTCTGCCAGCTCTGATCGATTTTTTGCAGGGAGGCTTGTTAGCTTAATCCGAGCTTCTTCATTAACATAATACTTGTCTAGAGGATATTCAAATTGGATGCGCTCAGTTATATTTGCCTGAATGGCTTTTAAAGAATAGATAATTTCATGATAACGCATGATAAAATAATTATTGCGCTCTTCTTCTTTTATTCTATATGCTGCTTTATCTAAGCTGTTTAGCTCCCCATCTGTGCCTCTGTCAGCTTCATCTTCAAAGGTGCGATTTACACCACGGCTAAGATCATATAATATCGTGGCAAGTTGCGGCGTTGTATGCAACGTCTTTATCATTTGAATGACTGCCTGGCTTTTCACACCATCTATCCTAAAATCTGTCCGAATGGTACGGTGAGTGGCAATAAAAGCTTTTTCATCTTCTAATAATTCTATTAATGCTCCCATAGCATTTTGATAAGCAATAAGGTTTTTTACTACAGAAGGACTTATTTCTTTTAAAGCTATCCATTTAACTAAATTGGCCTCATTGGTAGAATTTTTATAATCATATCCTTCTTGTACAGGAACTTGATGATTTTTTTTCAGGATAAGAAGGCACTCTCTAAGCGTCCTAGCAATGGCATCATGGCCCTTTGAGGGTTGAACTTTTAGGTTGAACAAAAATTGGCTAAAATCACCTAGGGTCACTCCAATCGATACTACTTTCCTTGGAGAATAAAATAGATTACCATCCGAACATAATTCATTATAAAGCATTTGAGAAAGAGATTTTATTTCTGCTAAAAAGGATCTTAATTCTTCTCTACTTTCATTGCCAAAGTTGCTAACGACCAACCGAATTTTTTTTTCTAAATCCATTAAATAGCAGTTAGTATCTGTCTTAATAGAGGATGTAGAAGGTAAAAAATCTTCATGCTCTCCTTCTTTTCTTAAAATAGTATTTTGTACAGACTTAAAAGCTTCCGATACACTAGCTTTACCAGATAGGACTCGAGAAAAACTAGCGCTACGCGCTTTTTCGGTGGGGGAATTCTTTAGCTGCTCAAAAGTTACTTTTAAGTCTTGAGAATTTTTTTTATTAACTACCTTTTCTTTCAAGTACAGTTGCTGATTGGGATTACCATTAAGAATGGATTTTTCTATCCCCGGGTAAGGCGTCATGCTAGCACTCCTAAATATTAAGATTAAATAGGCGCCTTTTAGTATATTATAATCAATTATTTAAGAACAATTCTTATGAACTCTTTTGAAGCAAGAGAATGATCTAATCTCTCTATCCTATCAGATTACATGGCATTTCTTTAGATATTAATCCACCCTGATAGTAAAAGTTATATTGTGCTTTGATTTTAAAGAAGCCTACTTCTTTCTTTGCAAGATTAAAGGTTAAAAGTATAGTTGTAGCATTTTCTTATATCTTATATCTTTTATTTACTCCTTTTAGAACTTAGCACTAACAGGGCTAAAAATATGGATAAATCTTAAAGAGGTCGTAAAATTGAATCCTAGCTCTTCTACCACGATTGAATGCCTACCTAATGAGATACTAGTCCCTATTTTAAAGTATTGTACCTCACCAGCCCTGTCTATCGTTTGTACAAGATGGCATCATCTGCTGGCTACCGAAGTTATGCCTTCTCTTTATAAGCAAATAGGTAAAGTACATGTCCCTCAAGGAGATGCTAGCAAGCAGGCTCTCATTTTAGACAAAATTTATAGGCTAAAAATGGGGCTTTCTATAATTGCTAAAGTAAATGCAATCTTTAAGCAAACCTTTGCTCTAGCTAGCTCTCTTTCACCTTTAGAATTAGAATTTAAATGGGTAACTGAGGAAAAAAGATATTTTACTCTGGCTAATTACTCCTCTTATCTGCTGAATATCAATCGCCTGTTAATGTGGAAAGCTCTACCTGGTGGAAGGGAGTACTTAGATCAAGAGAAAATCAAATATTTGCCTTTAGAAAAAAAAGGGGAGCTTTTTAAAAAGTGGATAGAAAGGTTTGGCAAAAATATTACTAGCCTAGGGATAACAAGAAGTGGCCTGACATTTTTACCTCCAGAAATACAGCACTTATCCAAGCTAAAACATCTTAACCTAGAAAATAATAAGCTAACATTTCTTCCAAAAGAAATAGGACAGCTATCCCAACTGCAACAACTTACCTTAAACAGCAACCAGCTAACAACCCTTCCCGCTGAGATAGGCCAGCTATTCAAGCTGATTGAGCTTAACATAAACGATAACTATTTAACCTCCCTTCCTTCGGAGATAAAACAGATAGCTTATCTGCAAGACTTGGACTTAAGCAGCAACCAGTTTACTGTTTTTCCCTTAGAGATAATTCATCTAGTTCAGCTTAAGTGGCTTTTTTTGCAAAGTAACCAACTTACCTCCCTTCCTGCAGAAATAAAGCAACTTTCTCAGCTAGAAATAATTAGCTTAGACCACAACCAGCTTGTCTCCCTTCCTACTGAGATAGGGCAACTCTCTCAGCTGGAAATAATTAACGTAGACCACAACCAGCTTTCCTCTCTTCCTGCAGAGCTAAAGCAGCTTTCTTATCTAGAAGATCTTAGCGCAATCAGCAACCAAATTAATACCCTTCCTACCGAGCTAGGACAGTTACCTGAAGGAGTAAATTTCAATTTAAAAAAAAATCCCCTAAAATCCATTTCAAATGAAATAAAGCAGCGCTTTAATCTTTAATCAAAAATTTTGCATCATAATTACCTAATGAGCTAAAAAAATGATTACTATGGGCAGAGAGCTGTAAAGATATAGAAAATTTTCCGACCTATCAATAGACATCATCTTCTAAAGTTTTTATTTGCTAAAGGAGAAAAAATTTTCTAACAGCGTTTTTATATCCTGCATTCTACAAGTTAATTTTTCTCGTAATCTAATCTCTGCCAAGGAGGCCTAAAACCAGTAAAACACCTCTTATGTTAGGGTTTAAATTAAGGATTAATTCTTTTATGCTTTCGTGTATAGGGCCTAAGGTAAAATCCAACTCATTAATTTTTATTAACTTAACACTTTTCCTGTGATCATAATCACCCTGGGGTCTGAAGAGACTACCTGACTATCATCATCCCTTGGGTAATTTTGCCACTCATTGCAAAACCAATTTTAAGGTAAGCAAGACCCGGGCTACTTTTCCCTCGTTTATGTTCTCACTTTCTTTGCTTTAAAAAGAACAAGATTAGCCTTTTCTAAAAAAATTTAAGGCAATTTTCAGTATAAATAAAAATAATATTCGGGAATTGCTGCAACCTGCGGAATGTGAGCCATATTCCCCTATTTCCAAGCTTAACGGCTTAAGGAGTTTCTCTCTAATATTTTCTTGTACATTTTGAGTCTTTCCCCTATTTTGCTTAAAAAACATGTATAACACTTAAAGGCGCCATTCAATGAATCCTAGCTCTTCTACTACCATTGAACATTTACCTAATGAAATACTAGTCCCTATTTTAAAAGATTGTGCTAACCTTTCCTTATTTAGTGTATGTGTAAGATGGCACCACCTCCTAGCTAATGAAGTCATGCCCTGGCTTTATAAGCAAATAGGTAAAGTACATGTTCCACAAGGAGATGTTAACAAGCAGGCTCTTATCTTAGATAGGATTTATAAGCTAGGAGATAGACTTTCTGAAACAGCAAAGGTAAATGCAATTTTTAGGCAAATCTTCGCTTTAGCTAGCTCGATTTCTCCTGCAGAGTTAGAATTTAAATGGGTAACTGAGGAAGAAAAATATTTTACTCTGCCTAATTACTCCTCTTATTTGCTGAACATCAATCGCCTGTTAATGTGGAAAGCATTACCTAATGGAAGAGAATACTTGGATCGAGAGAAAATTAAATATTTGCCTTTACAAAAAAAAGGAGAACTTCTCAGAGGGTGGATTGAAAGATATGACCAAAATATTACGAATTTAAGCTTAAGAAGCATTGGGTTGACCTTTTTACCTCCAGAAATAGGGCGACTTGCCCAGCTGCAAGAGCTTAACTTAAACAGCAACCAACTCACATTCCTTCCTGCAGAAATAGGGCAGTTATCCCAGCTGCAAAGGCTTTACTTAAACAATAATCAGCTTACATCCCTTCCTTCTGAGATAGGGCAATTATCCCAGCTACGAGAGCTTCACTTAAACAATAATCAGCTTACCTCTCTTCCTGCAGAAATAGGTCAATTATCTCGGCTCCTAAAGATTCCCTTACACCACAACCAGCTTACCTCCCTTCCTGCAGAAATAGGGCAGTTATCCCAGCTGCAAAGGCTTTACTTAAACGATAATCAGCTTACATCTCTTCCTTTTGAGATAGGGCAATTATCCCGGCTGCAAGTGCTTGACTTAGACAATAACCAGCTTACCTCCCTTCCCGCAGAAATAGGGGAGTTATCCCAGCTACAAGAGCTTCACTTAAACGATAATCAGCTTACATCCCTTCCTGCAGAAATAGGCCAATTATCTAGGCTCCTAAAGATTCACTTACACCACAACCAGCTTACCTCCCTTCCTGCAGAAATAGGCCAATTATCTAGGCTCCTAAAGATTCACTTACACCACAACCAGCTTACCTCCCTTCCCGCAGAGATAGGGCAGTTATCCCAGCTACAAGAACTCCACTTAAACAATGATCAGCTTACATCCCTTCCTGCAGAAATAGGGCAGTTATCCCAGCTGCAAAGGCTTTACTTAAACAATAATCAGCTTACATCCCTTCCCGCAGAGATAGGGCAGTTATTTCAGCTGCAAAGGCTTTACTTAAACAATAATCAGCTTACTTTCCTTCCGGCAGAGATGGGGCAGCTGTCTCCAATGCTAGAGCTTGGCTTAAACAATAATCAGCTTACTTCCCTTCCTTTTGAGATAGGGCAGCTATCCCAGCTGCAAGTGCTTGACTTAGACAGCAACCAGCTTACCTCCCTTCCTGCAGAAATAGGGCAGTTATCCCAGCTACAAGAGATTCAATTAAGCAATAATCAGCTTACTTCCCTTCCTTTTGAGATAGGGCAGCTATCCCAGCTGCAAGTGCTTGACTTAGACAGGAACCAGCTTACCTCCCTTCTTGCAGAAATAGGGCAGTTATCCCAGCTACAACAGATTCACTTAAACAATAATCGGCTTACTTCCCTTCCTAAAGAAATAAGGCAACTTTCTCAGCTGCGAAAGTTTGATTTAAGCAACAACCAGCTTACCTCCCTTCCTTCTGAGATAGGGCAATTATCCCAGCTACGAGAGCTTCACTTAAACAATAATTAGCTTACCTCTCTTCCTGCAGAAATAGGTCAATTATCTTGGCTCCTAAAGATTCCCTTACACCACAACCAGCTTACCTCCCTTCCTGCAGAAATAGGGCAGTTATCCCAGCTGCAAAGGCTTACATTAGGAAGCAACCGGCTTACCCTCCTCCCTGCAGAGATAGGACAGCTATCGGATCTGGAAAAACTTGACTTAAGCAGCAACCAGCTTACCTCTCTTCCTGAAGAAATTGGGCAATTATCTCGCCTGCAAAAGCTCTACTTAAAAAGCAACCAGCTTACCTCTCTTCATGCAAAGATAGGCTATCTTTCTCAACTGCAAGAGCTTGACTTAAACAATAACCAGCTTACCTCTCTTCCTACTGAAATTAGGCGGCTTTCTTGCCTGGAATGGCTTTGCTTAAGCAAAAACCAGCTAGCAAGCTTTCCTGCGTGGATAGGACAGCTATCCCAGCTGCAAGAGCTTGACTTAAACAGCAACCAGCTTACCTCCCTTCCTGCAGAAACAGCACTGCTCCCTGAGTATTTAGATCTTAAGTTAGACGGAAATCCGCTGGAAAACATACCAGAGGAATTAAAGCAACGTTTTAGGCTGTAGCTGAAAAGGTACCTGCCTTCCTCGCCTATAACGTTAAAAGGATAAATTGATAGGCTTAAAAAGTTTTAAAAATATAGAGAGCTTTTGGTTTACTATAGATGCGTAGGATCTAAAGGCCTATTTCTCTGCTAAAGCTAAGGAAAAATCTTCCAACAGCGTTCTATATTCCGCTATTTCCAAGCTTAACGGCTAAGGAGTTTATTTCTGATATTTTCTGGGGGATTTTGTCTCCTTCACCTATATTGCTCAAAAAGCAACTAAAAATATGTATGACACTTAAAGGCGTCCTTGGTGGAAAAGTGATTTCTTTGTTAGAGAAACTCTAAACATAGTTTTTTAAACAACACAACAGCACTGAACACAGCATTAATGCCCTCTCTTTATAAGCAAATAGGTAAAATGTACTTTCCTTAAAGGAGATATGAACAAGCAGGTTCTTATTTTAGATAGGATCTATAAGCTAGAAGATGGGCTTTTTGGAAGATAAAAAAGAGCTCTAAGGTGGAGATAAAGGTACTATACTGATCAGGCATTAAATGGATTTACAAAAAGAAAGTCCATAAATAGCTTTAGGAAAACCTTCACCGAGAACCTCTGCACAGCAATTCATGGTGTGGCCCGTCCTCACCTTATCTTTAACTAATAAAATCACCTTATCTTGCACATTAATCTCTTTTTTTAATAAGAAAGGATGGGTATTTGAATAATTTTCTCGCTGCTTTGTTTTTCCTTCCTCATCCTCATTCCATAAACTTTTATGCAAAAGGGATTGCACGGGGCGTTTCACTATCTCCCCTAGAGATTCTGCTAATAAAAGACTGGCATTATAACCTCGTGAGATACGCTGCGTAAAGGTTAAAGGTACAGGTACAATTAAATCGGGTAACGGCCATTTTAGGTTTAAGAGCTGTAAAACCATGTAAGCTGCTGCTCCTTGAGCAAGATAGGGTTGATTCTGAAGCTTATTCATCAAAGAAGCTGCCACACTTTGATCATCAAAGGCTGCTGCATATTTTTTTAAAATAGGGGTTTGCATAAAGCAAAGATAGCAAATACGATGTTCAGGTTCATACTCTATACTAAAGCAGCAGGGACAACGTTCTTCTATATCGATAAGAGTCAGTTGAAGAGCACACTTAAAGCAAAGGCCCCCTTTACCATGGCAAATAGGATCCGCACAATGCATGCACTTTAAAGGATAAATAAAATCGACAAAAGCAGCTAAAATATTGCCAAGCTTGGCCATTATCTTACAGGAAGCTCCTCAAACATTTTTTGCATTTGCTGCTCCATATAAACATTTATAGTAGAATGATATTCAGGATAGTTTAATTTAAACCATGCGTTCAACTTATGGACCACTTGCAAAAAATCTGGCTTACTATAAGCAAAATTTTTCATGCGTTCATCTTTTGTAAGCTTACCCACATCTAAATGTATAGCTCTATCTTGTACAAAGCCGGTATTATGCATGACACCATGATCTCTATCGTAAATGCCTTTGTGATATTCTAAGAGATAAAGATCAAAGATCTGTTGAATGCGTTTTTTTACCCCAGGCATATCGTGAGCACCCAGGAGGGTTATCATTTCTGCGCGAGTAGTATTAGCCTTCTCTTGAAGAATAAAAGGTACCTGATCTAAGTCAATCTGTCTTTCTATTCCTATTTTATCTTTAATCGTCACAATTTTATGTAAGTTAATACTCTTATTTAAATGGATATAAATCAGACCAGCCTCATGAGCATGAACGTTATACGCTAAGCGATAACCATCAAAAACGCTATTTAACAGTCTATGCTTGCGCTCTCTTTGCTTATCTTTGTAAGCTTTCAGCGGACCTATGGGAGGGATAAGAGAAATAAAAACAGAAGGTTTAAGATGCTTAAATTTAAAAAACTTGAGGATATATTTATCGTCTGCACTCTTAAAGGCATAGGACTGAGCCCCTTTTCCAACATAGTAAAATTTTTGATCCAAAATATTATTAAGTTGCTGTTGCTCTTCTTTAGGCAGAGAGGGAACCTCCCATTCTTGGCGATAAGGCATATTATAATTAATATTAGATAATCGAAAATCATCGGTCATTCTAAAATATAAGCGTGTTAAACCAAAGAGCGCTAAACTTATTAATACCACCCCTACCCATTTATTGGAGAATTTATTTCTTGTATTTTTAAAGAGCGTCTTGCACATGCTATTCTTCCTAGCCTCTGGATTAAAGTAAAAAAGTTAAATTATAAATTATCAGCAAGTATGTGTAAAGCATAAGTCCCTAGATGCCATGTTAATCAATCCTTCTTAACACGCTTTTTACATGAAAAAATCCCAATCCCTTTCAAACTTTTTTAAGTTAACGTTTTAGCTACTTTTAGAGCCAGTAGTTAGGCTTTAACTATCCCTATCCATCAAAAATACAAATGTTCTTTAAATCAAACTAATCAACCAGGCTTTCATTAGATGAATTGCTTTCACCTCTTGGATGAAGAGTATTTTAGTAAGCGATCGCAGCGGGCAGTGTTACTCAACCTTTTGACGCTGAATAAAAAATGCAAATTAAAAAACGCAGCACATAAAAGGTAGCTATCTGCGCGTATCATTGATTTTGCAGACGACCGCACAATCGCATCCGACAAGTTAGATCATCCATAACTGCCCACCAATTTTATCAAAAGCTTGGCAATCAAAAATCTATTAGCTGTTTACCCTACATGGTTTAGATGAACTAAAAATTATAATCTTTAAAAATATAACATGCCAGCAAAGGCTTTAAGAGCAATTAGCTTTTTATTGTTTAATAGAAAAATAATGGATAAAAACTCTACCACTGAAATTCAAAAAAATTTAACGAGGCCATTCTCTTCTCATCTTTTCGTTAATTTAAATTTTTTCATTTAATTTTTTCTTGCAGTTTTGGTACCCTCCAATTTTTACAAGGAATAGATATGCTCAGACGATTACTCAGTTCCCTCCAAAAGCTTGCTGAACCAGGCAGGCCTCTTCATAAACTGCATCCTTTAATTAATGCGAATGATACTTTTCTTTACGAAGCGGCTGTGAATACAAGGCGAGCTCCCCATATCCGAGATGCTATTGACGTGAAGCGCTGGATGATCCTTGTAGTTATTGCTCTGCTACCCTGTATTATGATGGCCATATGGAACACCGGTTTACTTAAATATGTCTATAGTAGCGGCGATTATAAATTAATGAATGAATATTTAGAGGCAAGTAAAAATTTCCATGCATATTGGGCTTTTGCTACATACAATAGCCGCTATATCCCTATTATTATGGAGGGGCTTAAAATCTTTCTTCCTCTAACACTTCTTTCCTATGCAGTGGGAGGCTTTTGGGAAGCTTTCTTTGCCTGCGTAAGGAAACATGAAATTTCAGAAGGGTTTCTCGTTACAGGTATTTTATATGTGCTTATCCTTCCTCCCACTATCCCTTATTGGATGGCAGCGGTAGGCGTTTCTGCCGGTGTAGTCTTAGGTAAAGAGATTTTTGGAGGCTCGGGCATGAATATTGTTAATCCAGCACTCGCATGCCGAGCGTTTCTTTTTTTTACCTTTCCTGGAAAAATGAGTGGCGACGTATGGGTAGGCTCTAATCCTACTATCATACGCGAAAGCCTGCTCAAAATGAATCAGGAAGGGCAGGCTACAGCCTTTGATGGATATTCACAAGCGACGAAATTAGCTATTTTTAATGTCCCTCAGGATATTAAACGTATTCATGTCGATACGATTGCTACTCATGCTATAGGCACAGATGTAAGCACTATCCAAACCATCCGTACACACTTTGATCAATGGAATTCCCTTACTCATCAAAATGCCACGCTAGGCGAGCTTACTATGGATCAGATAAAAAGCTTTGTAACCAGCCCTCTTGCTGAAGGAGGGTTGGGTCTTTCCAGTGGATATTATGAAGATGCCTATCACTTCTCTTCCTTAAATTATGGCCTGGGGAATAATCACGACTGGAGCTTTTTTCTAGGCAATAAACTAGGTTGCCTAGGTGAGACCTCCACTTTAGCTTGCCTTTTAGGCGCTCTATTTCTTATATGGACTGGCATTGGTTCATGGCGAACCATGTTAGGAATGTTGCTGGGCGCATTGGGGACTGCTCTTTTATTTCAACTCAGTTCAAGCTATTTATTCCCTAGCCAAGGAGCTTGGACAGCCGCCCAGTTTGGTTTTCCCGCTTATAAACATCTTTTATTGGGAGGGCTTGCTTTTGGATTGGTTTTTATGGCCACTGATCCTGTTTCTTCTCCGTCTATTCCTCTTGCTAAATGGATATATGGAGTTTTTTGTGGCATGGTAACTTTAGTCATCCGGGTCATCAATCCGGCTTATCCTGAAGGTGTAATGCTAGCTATTTTAATGGGCAATGTCTTTGCCCCTTTATTTGACTACTATGCCGCCAAGCACTTTAGAAAAAGGAGCATTAGCCGTGTCCGCATCCATTCCTAAAAAAGCTATGAGCAATACTTACACTATCTTTTTTATGATTGTTTTAAGTTTTGCCTGCGCTCTTATTTTATCGATTTTGGCAAGTGTCTTAGAAAAGCCTAAAGAAGTGGCCAAAGAGCTAGATAGAAGCAAGCAAATGATGATTGCTGCTAAGCTTTTGGATCACCAGGATTATTTCCTTGTCCAGGATTCTCAAGGGAATTACCTTTCTGCTAACTATGAAGAAGGAAAGTTAGTTCCTAGCAATTCTCCCCAGATGGCTACCAACCAGCAGCTGCTTGATATTTATAGCAAACGCATAATCCCTTTACTGGTAGACAAAGAGGGTAATATCAAAACTTTTGAGGAAGAAAAAATTAATTACAATGATTACCTTGTAGCTTACCGCAAAACGGGTTACTATCAACTACCTCTCATGCTGATTTACAAGATTCTTCCCAATTTGATTGATAAAGAGAGCAGCATAAACTCTGCAGCGGAAGGATATGTTATACCTATCAATGGCCTTGGCTTATGGGATGCTATTTATGGCTACCTAGCTATTAAACCTGATGGCAACACGGTAATAGGCATTTCTTGGTATGATCAGAAAGAAACGCCTGGCCTGGGGGCCAACATTTCGGAGGCCTACTGGCAGAGCCTTTTCCCAAATAAGCAAATCTTTCAGCAGAACGCTGATGGCAAAACTGATTTTAAGTCAGCGCCGCTCGGTCTTACTGTTATCAAAGGCAAAGTGGCCGAAAGCTTAGGCACTACCCCTAAAGCCAACAGTGCCGTTGATGGGATGGCAGGAGCTACTCTTACAGGTAATGGAGTTACAGATGCCTATCGTAATGTCCTTGCACCGTATCGCCCCTTTCTCATTAAGCTCCATCACACTTATTCTCTTTCACAAGAAAAAATACATGGCTGATAAAGAGACTCTCGCTGCCTTAAAAATTAAACGATAAACAAAGCAAGCCTTGAAACAAATAGTATTAAAGATTATAAGAAAATTCAACTGTGGATAAATAACATAGCACTGTCTTTTGCTTAAGGAGAGAGACCAGATGGTATCGACAAATGTAGCCGCTCGTTCATACTTGACTGCTCAGCTTTGGGGAGGCAATCAAATCCTAGTAGCGGTACTAGGTATTTGCTCAGCTTTAGGGGTTACGAATAGACTTTCTGTTTCGCTCACTATGGGCCTTTCGGTAGCATTTGTAACGGCCTTTTCTTCTTTGTTTGTTTCACTTCTTAGAAAAGTTACTCCTGATAGCGTACGCATGATTACCCAGCTAGCCATCATTTCTGTTTTTGTAATTATCATTGATCAATTCTTACAAGCCTATTTTTTTAACATATCTAAAGTTTTAAGCGTTTTTGTTGGATTGATTATTACTAACTGCATAGTCATGGGACGTACCGAGGGGATGGCAAAGAATGTAGGACCTCTCTATGCATTCATGGATGGACTAGGTGCTGGCTTAGGCTATGCATGGGTACTAATGGTAGTAGGTGGTATTCGAGAATTGTTCGGCTTTGGACAGCTGTTCGGCTACCAAGTTATTCCCTATAGTTGGTATGCGACAGCTACTCATCCCAATGGGTATGATAATTTTGCCCTGATGGTTAGCCCTCCAGCGGCGTTTTTTATTATAGGCGGCATGATCTGGGTATTTAACACCCCTAATAAGAACGAGGGATAAAAAGTTTATGTGGATGGGAAATTATGAGCCTTTAAATTTATTAGGCCTTCTTCTTCAAGCGATATTTATTGAAAATTTCCTTTTGGCTAACTTTTTAGGCATGTGCACCTACTTGGCCTGCTCGACCAAATTAAAAACAGCCAATGGGCTAGGCCTAGCGGTTGTGTTTGTTCTCACTATTTCCGGTATCCTCAATTGGTTTGTCCATCGTTTTATTACAGGCGCAGGAGCGCTCAGCTGGCTTTCTGTTTTTGGCCTTGAGGCTTCTCAAATTAACCTAGGCTTTTTAGAATTTTTACTTTTTATTTCTGTTATTGCGGGCTTTGTGCAAATCCTTGAGATCATCATAGAAAAGGTTGCCCCTGCTTTATATATGTCTTTAGGACTTTATTTACCTCTAATTGCTGTTAATTGTGCCATTCTAGGAGCCTGCCTTTTTGCCGTTACACGCGATTATCCTTTTTGGGCCAATCTCGTCTATGTTTTTGGCTCAGGACTTGGGTGGTGGTTAGCTATTGCGCTTATTGCCGCTATCCGTGAAAAGCTAGCCACTTCGAAGGTAATCCCTGCTCTTAGAGGAATGGGTATCACTTTCATGATGAGTGGATTAATGGCAATGGCTTTTCAGGGATTTACCGGGATTAAGCTAGCCATACCTACAGGTAAACCATCAAAGGCAGAAACGCAGATGATGCCATTTTCCCAGGTAGAAAAGATATATAGCGAGAATCCTTTAAAAAGCTGATAAGCCACGCCTATAGCAATTAAAAAACATACCTTTTAGCTTACTTGCCCTCTCCCCGCTATTTAAGAGACATTCTCTGAATTAACTCATTGAGCTATTCTCATTACCATCAGAAGTATCATAGCTAAGTAGAGGAATGCTTGGCTGGTGTTGGGTAAGGTCTCACAATCTCAGCTGCGGCATTTAACAAACCAGGCAAATGTTCTTTCTACTATTCATCTTTTTGCTTGTAGATGAAATCCTTTTAGCTTAGATCTTTTAATGGCTGTTAAATCAATACCATGCAAAGCTGCTTCTAATTTCATCTCTTCCCTGCTATACCCTGTATCGGCAAACATTTTTTTGGCCATAAAACTTTTCCCTGACAATAGCAAAATAGCGCTTTTAGCCCATCTCGTTCGCTACAAGCTGCGCTACTTACTACAACTGCTATTAACAGTCCCAAGTGATCCACCACTATGTGCCTTTTCCTGCCTTTAATTTTCTTGCCGCCGTCGTATCCGTAGAGCCCTTTTTTTTCAGCTGTTTTGATACTTTGGCTATCGACTATAGCCTGTACTTAAGCTCTGCTAACTTGCCTTAAGCTTTGGTAAAGCGATCGCCTTAAATAAGTATTAATCTGTTCGAATAAATGACTCTGTTTCCATCTTATAAATTGAGAACAGACCGATTTCCAAGGAGATAGATCATGCGGAAGATCTGTCCATTGACAGCCTGTCTTTAAGACATCCATGATGGCATTAAGCATCTCTTGTCTAGAGCGCTTAGGTAGCTTGCCAGCTTTTTTCTTGCATATGATAGGTTCAAGCCCTTGCCATTCTTGATTATTTAAATCGCTAGGATAAGGTTTTTTTATCCTATTAGACTCCTGGTTAAACAGCCTATATTTTAAGCGATTTTAATAATTCAGAGAATGCCCCGAACGCTAGTAAAATTGATTTTTAATTAATTTTTTTAGTAAATTAAAGTATTTTTGATTATTAATTTTAATTAGTCTATAATCGCATCAATTAATTAAAAACTTAATCATTTTATAGGATATTAAATGTCTAGTGTAACTTTAAGAGATTATCAGCCAGTTAATACATGGAAACCAGATTTAGAGGGCCCACAATGGAGAGATGGAGATCCTGAACATTTAATTGATATGACCACAGGAAGAAGATATTGGAATGAGTCTAAGGGTTGCGTGGGTTTTAAGTGCTTTTTGCTAACCCTGGGAACGCCTATTGCTCATTCAATTGCATCATTAGTAAATGTTGCTTATAGAATTGCGAAATTAGTTTCTTTTGCCCACTTCTGGATGGATAAAGAAGGTGAAAAACCTTATTCTTTCAAAGAAAGATTAAAAGATGCTGGAAAGCATGTGTTAAGAATTGTCACGACGCCAATCGCTTTGGTAGGTCTTGAATTAGCAGCCATATATGGAGTGTTCACTCCTTATAACGGTAGAAAGCTGTATGCTAGCATTGAAAGAGCCCAGTATGAAAACTTTATTTTAGCTCCTTGTTTTCAACCAGATCCGAGATATCATGCTTTAGGAGGAAATCCTCAAGAAAGAAATGCATTCTAATGGAAATCTATATCAAGAGATTCTTGAAATGCATTTTGCAAAATATTTATTTAATCGGTATTCGTGTTTTGAGCTTCTCTTTCCTCTTAAGTATTAACCTGTTCGAATAAATTACTTGGTTTCCATCTTAAATTAAAGAATAAATCGGCTTCCAAGGAGGAAGATCATGGAGAAGATCTGCCCATTGACAACCTGTTCTTAAAGCATAAAAGATGGCATTAAGCATCTCTTGTCTAGAATGCTTAGGTGGTTTACCAGCTTATTTCTTGCATATGATAGATTCATGCCCTTGCCATTCTTGATTATTTAAATCGCTAGGATAAGGTTTTCTCATCATATAAGACCCTGGTTAAATAGCCTCTATTTTAAACGATCTTAATAAGTCGGGAAGCGGTCACAGGGGTTATCAATTAATTTGTGATAAATAAAATAATTTTTAGAATTTATACTTACTTAATCATATATTGAGTAGTATACAACCTTCATACGAGCAACTATTTAAAGAGAATGCAGAGCTAAGGGCTGAGATTATACAGCTAAGAGCTGAAAATGCCCAGCTAGAAGCCTTAGCGAATAGACTAAAAAAGATAATCACCAAGCTTGAAGCACGTATTGCCCAGTTGGAAGAAGAACTTAATCAAAATTCCAAGAATAGCTCCAAGCCACCATCCACTGATCAAAAAGCTAATCGTTCAATTACTCCAAAAGCGGAAGTTTTGCCATAAGCTTTTAAAGCAGATCAAATATTTCCGTGCTTACTTGGAAGCTCCTGCTATTCCTATGATCAATAATGCCACCGAAGAATCTTTAAGAAATCTAGCCATTGCACGTAAGTTATTTCTCGGTAGCCAGTCTATCTATGGCAAAAGGTGGAGGGAGATGTTGCATAGCTGTATAGAAACTCTTCATCGACAAAGAAAATCTGTTCAAGATTTTCTAAAAGATGCTATCTAAGTAGGTCGTACCAAGCAACCTACACCTTCTGTTGTCTAAAAAAAACTTTTACATCTCGTGACCGTTTACGAATAGGAGCCCACTTACTACCTTACGGGTTTATCTCCAGTGATACCCTTCTTTCCTCGTCATCTATTTTAACTAAAAAATTAAAAATACAAATTTTTTTTTATAAAATGTATACATAATTAAAAAATTAATTATTATAATTAAATTAATAAGATCAATTCTTATTAAGAAAGTAAGTCTAGTAGGATGGAGGAAATGCATGAATCCAGAAAAATTAGGCATGCGCTTGGACGGCAATCATCAATATTTCCTTAACTCAACAGAGCAGACAGCCTCGAATGAAAAAGAAAAAGGTATCCAAAACCAGGAAGCGCCCGCGGAAGTTGAAGAAAAAGAATTAGAAGCAACAACCTCTACGATAGATAAAAAAAACACCTTAGAGCTTGAGGCAAAAAAGCGGCATTTGGAAGTCCAACAAGCTTTACCAAGGAATGAAACTACCGGTGAGCGTCCAACCAAAAAAGTCAAAGCAGAGGCTACTCAAAGTAGTGCCTTAGATAAAACAGAAGATATCTCAAACAAACCTTTGAATCCTCAGCCCTTCTATGAAGCAATAGAAAAGTGTTTTGGCCAAGCAACAGCTAAGAAAAACATCCCTAAGATTAACCAATTAATTACTCAACAAAAGGTGAAGACAGAAAGAGAACTTGCCAATGTTATCTTTAATATGGTTTCTAATAAATTTGGATTGGATAAGCCAGTGACGGGAGAAGAAATTAAGAACATGCATGCCGCTTTGTTTGAAGAACCTTTAAAAGAATTTAGCGAGCATTTTTCTTCATTAAAACAAATCCCAGAAAAACCTCATGTAGCCTATCTTGTGAAAAGTCTATCTGACTGCTTTCAAGCTCTTTCTGCATATAAGACATGTGAGGACGCTTCGCAAGCAGCAAGGGACTATCTTGCCAAAAAACCTAACCCGGCCAGCTATCATCCAGGGTTGCCAGGATTTTTAAGGGACTGCCCTCCAAGCAAAATACCAGAACAACTTAGAAAGATAAAACAAATGAACGAAGAGATTGGTAATATCTTTGAGCAAGCTTATGAAAAGTACCAAAAAGAAAGCATCGATTACCAAGAGGGGCTAAAACAATTTCCTCTTCTAAGTACTCACGCTCTCGGAAGCACAAATGTTAACGAGACATACATTTTACAGGCTAAGGGCCAGCAACTTTTTATATTCAAGCCCTGTATACAAGACAATTTTAGCCAAGATCCTACGATGGGTAGCAGAGAACAAGCAGCTTCGGGTGTTAACTCAAATGGCTTGTTTCCTATTCCAAAGACAGTACAAATCAATTTTAACAACTGGCAAGGCTCAGCTCAGCTTTTTCTTCAAGACGCCAAAAGCACCTCCGAAATAGAGCAAATGCAAGCAACTGTCTCCAATCGAGAAATACACGCTCTGGCTATTTTTGACCTTATCTTTGGCAATGGCGATAGACATTCAGGCAATATCTTATACAAAGCCATAGAAAACACCTCTCCCGTTCAATATAAAGCTTATGGTATTGACCACGATCGCTGCTTTAAAGGCATAGGAGAACCCTTGAAAATGGAGTATTTGTCTCACCCTGCATTTAAGAGACCATTCGATCAGAATTTAATAAAATTAGTGGATAATAAAGCAAGAGAAGGCTATGCAAAATATATGCAAAGCCGCGAGATGCCAAAAGAAGCGCTTGAATGGATGAATGAAGCTTGCCACACCTTAGAAAAAGCCATTAAAGAAAATAAAAACTCTTTAGGGATAGTCAAGCAACTTATGGAAAAGTGGAATCAGAAGCTTGAGGGGCAGGAGGAGGGTTTTGATGATTATTAATCAAACTCTCCGCTTTTATAAAAAAATAATAAATGCTAACTTTAAATAAAGTAATTGAGAGAAAAAATATGCAAATAAAGCTTTTAATTAATCCGCGCAATCAAGCTATAGCAGCGGAGTTAATCCCGGATGTAGAAGTAAAGATTCATGAGAAATGGATGCTTGATGCTATTACTGCTTCGGGAATTACTGTTTCCAAAGAGTTTAAAGAGCAATATCATACTGGCTGGTATATTTATCCCAATGAAGATAAAGCCATTTTTGCTAAAGTTTTTGAGCAATTTTACTTTATCCATGGATTGCAGCAACAGGGTTATTACTGGAGAGAAAAAGATGAGTATGATCAGCTTTCCCCGGAGGAAAAGCTAGCAAAGATTATTAGTTTAGGCTAGGCAAACTTTACTGAAAAGAGTAGTCGCTAGACAAATAATAGACCACTTTTTCTAAATTTTTTTTTACCATGTAGGATTTCGAAAAATCTGTTTTATTGGATACATCATCCATTGCTCAAGAAAATTTGGCATAGTATTCAGAGGAATTCATAAGCCTATCAAGCTCTTCTAAATTATCCATTTCTATCTTATAAAGCCAGCCCTCCTTTTCAGGTGAGGTATTTACTAGGTCTGGTGCCGAAGACAGAGCAGTGTTAACCTCTGCAATGGTGCCTGAAACAGGGGAATAGATATCCGTAGCAGCTTTAGTAGATTCAAGAACAGCAGCTTCTTCGCCAGCCTTTGCTTTTTTGCCAATTCTCGGCAATTCTACATAGACGATCTCGCCCAATTCTTTCTGTGCATGCTTAGAAATGCCTACAGTTCCCACGCGATCTGTAACTTTAATCCATTCATGCGTATCAGCAAATTTCATTTTTTCTCCTAGAAAAAAAGCCATTTTTATAATTTTAATTTGCACTAAGTTAAGGAGGTTACCTTTTTACCGCATTTCCCAACTTTAAATCTTTATAACTTGCACGATCTTTTAAGCGGCATCCCTATAATAAAAATGTTAGATCATTGAACAATCTCTACTTTCCTAATCCCCCAGGGGTCCCTCCTAGCTAGCTCGGATTTATGCTTATGGCGAAATGGGTTCCTTTTTAGCATTTATTTAAAGAATCCTATGTCGCCATGGATAGTTTAGAAAAAATGGTTTTGTCTCTACTTAACCAAGCTTAAACTGCTCCACAAGGAAGGTTGTTGTTCAATTTGAAAGTCACGAGTGATCACCGAAAAATGTTGGGGAGAATCATTTTTACGATTAACTCTATAAGTAAACCCTAAGCGATCAAATTGCTCGGGATCGTAGCCGACCAAGCAATGGCTAGGAATAGAAATTTTCAGTGTATAACTTTGAGAAGAAAGCTGGCTGCTGACTTTCAACTCGTTAGAATCGCAAAGTTCATGCTTATCTTCGGTTCTAAAGCGTGTCATTTCACCCGCTTGGATGCCATCAACAGCTTCTGGTAAAAAGAAAAAATGATGGCAAAAGCGTGTGTTAAATCCGGATGTTTTCACATCCCGAGTATCAATCATCAATTCGACACTATCGCCTCGGCTTATATCAGGATGATAAGCTTGCTTAAACGGCTGTAAGACTGCCACTAAGCACTCCAGACCTTGCTCATTCCATCCTAAAGAAACTTTAGCAAAATGCTCTTCCCCACAAAGGTGGCTAGTATCTGCTAGCAAATACTTCTGGCCGCTAATACCTTTAGGAGCATAATGACAATCACCTTTCAATTGAAAAAAATTAACTGGTGATAATGAGAATGATTCTTCTTCAAACATATATCTTTAATTTAAGCCGCTTTAAAGAAAAACTTTAAGAACCTTTTAGCCATTGCTTCAGCCTGCCTGCTTGGCTTTTAGGAGTCCTAATGAATTTTCTTTAAAGCATTTAATTTTTATTCTTCTTTAGCTTTATTCATGTAATCAAGTGACAAAGCTTTCTTTTCTTTAAGCATCTGCAGCAATTTTTGCATATAGATACGCTGTCCCTCAGCAGAGAGGACATTATACAATTGATGTACTTTGGGCCCAGCCGCTGCGCTAGCGGAAGCTTCTCTTTTTTCCAGGTGGAAAAAATTGATATCTCCATTTCCAGGGGTATTGACTTGGCTCCATGCCCCCACTTGCATAGCAAAAATTTCATAAGCATCCAAATCACTGTTTAAGTCGCTACGTAAGCCGCGATAAGGTGTTTGGATTAACTTCCATTGATTCTCTAAAGGCTGGCGTTTCGCTAGCTTCTCTGAAGGCGCTTCCTGAGCGGTATAAATCCACTTTTGCGTATTAGAAGGATCTTTTTCCAAGCTAGCGCGAACCTCACGCATGTAAGCATATAAACGCAAGGAAGCCAAGTAATCTCCTAAAAAAATAGAAGGTGCCGGCTGAGGAGCTGTAGCTTTCCTATAATCTGTTTCAATAGCTTTACGTATTTTTGCAAAATATTGATCTGCTACAAGATCCTGTACATCTGTTAAAGGTTTCCAAGAGCCATCAGTTTTTCTATAGTGTGAAGGCTCCTTCTCACGAATTTTTACATAATAAGCTTCTAACTCTTTCTGCAGTAAGGGCTCTAATACATCTTGCTGCTCTGCTTCAGCAAAGGTCATAATTTCTTGCTCAGAACCCCGATCAATAACCTTTATACAATAGCAGGTGAGATTATCAGGAGAGTACTGCATAAGCTTTTCTGCTGCTGAATTGATAGCTTCTCCTTGCAAAGAAGCTTGCTCTAATAGCTGTATAAGTTCTGGCCGTTTTTCTCCCACAGCAAAGGCTACTTTGCCGCCTTTAATGCCAATTGATACCTCGCTTTTCTTAACAGCGGCCTTCTCTAATGCTTGCTTTATCCATTCAGGATGTAGATCAACGATGGCAGTGCGAGCAAAAGCATCCACTAGCCCTCTGGTTTTATCGTCTAAACTATCTAAAGCTAAGAAGCGTTCCTCGCGGGTGGCCCCTTTTCTAATCCCTAATTCTGGAAATTTCTTTTTTAATATCTCCCAATTGTGCTCTTCAACTTCCCAATCCCAGGTATCTTTAATGCTGACTTTAGCTTGAAGATCTCTTTTATTTAATTGTGCTACCTCCAGAATATAGCGCTTATGAAGCAATTCGGGAAATTTTTTAGCTAGGGCTTCTGGTGTTAAAAATTTAGTCGGTAACATTAAAAGGTTCATTGTATCTTCTGGTCGCTGGCTGACGGCGTTAAGATAAATTTCTAGCTTTTGCAGTTTGCGATAACCATCCATGCGCAAACTTTCCGGTAATTGAAAAATTTGCCCTATCACTCCTTCCTTGGTATATCCTTGAAGTTTTGTGATGCTAAATGGATCTACGACTAGCGCATTACCAATATCATGGAAAAGACGGCGAAATAACAAAACATCTCGCCAAACTTTTATTGCTTTATTTTGGTCCATTCCCATGCGGCGTAGCTGCTCATCGAAGTATTGCTGAAGGTTAGCTACTCCTAAATTAGGGTTGTTTATATTTTCCTCATAACTTTTGGCAGCATGTTGCATCAACTCCGCTAAAGCTTCTTCTTTCGAAACACTGTAGCCTTTTTGTTCAGCTATCTTAGCACTATTGAGAATGAATTGAGCAATAAGACGCACAAAACGAGGACCAAACCAATCTTCTGCCGTATGGTATCCAAAAAGAGAAAGGTCTTGATAATCAAGATTATCATCGGGAGGCAGCCAAGAATACTGTCTTTCTTGATAGCGTAAAACTTGCCTTAATAAGGGGGCTGGAAATTGCTTTTCTTGTAGGAACAAACTTATACGCGCTTGCAATGCCTCCCTCTCCACGGGATTAGTAGTGGCCTGCAAAGAATTATAATTAGCCTTCATCTGAGGAGCAAAGTAAGACCAGGCGGACTCGACATTGATAAATCCGGCTTGCGGATGACGGTAAAGAGAAAAGCGTTTTTCTTTTTCAGACCGCGCTCTTAAATCTTTTGCCAGCTCATCAGAATAGTGTGATGCCAACATCAATCCCATTCCACTTTCTAAGAAATCTTTATATATAACCCCATCATTTAAGAAATTAGGCCCCCAAACTCCTCCTAAAAGAAGTTTATCATGCCTATCGGTGCTAATAAAATTAGATAGCTCATCCAGCTCTAAACGTTTTACCGCAGTACCATCTATGGCGGTAAAAACCGTTTGCTCATGGGGATATTCGATGTTAAGCGTGTTAAAAGTGCCGAAGAAAGAAAATGAAATGACAATCATTACCGTAATGACAATGAAGAAATAACGCTGATGCTTTCGTAAAAATTCTAACATGATTATGGCTATCTCCTTAAAAATCAGAAAGAGAAGATCCTAACAAAAAAGCTGCTTTCTCTCAAAGGATATCTCTTTTCTTCTTTTTAATTAGGTAAGGGCCTTCACCTAATTTTCTTAGTTACTAACTTTTTTGAAATTAACCCTACAGAGAGGAGAATTTAAAGAAGACTCAATTCATAGGCAGGTAGGAATATTTTTTTAACCTCTCAAAACATACTATAAGAGAAGCTTCTTATTCTCAATATTTACCCTGCTATAAACATGCTTATTTTCTGACCGCGTATGAAACACGAAAGCATGATCCGAGCTAATGCTCAGTTCATTAAAAATCTCTCTATATTCCCGCTCATTCTTTTTTAACAAGTTTTTTCAAATTGTAGAACCAGTAAATGTCGTAGCTGGTGGCGAATCTCTTCTAATTGGTTAGCATTAGCCCCTTCTTCTAAAACATAGCTATAACTTTTCATCGCTTCCCACACCTCCGTTCCTTTTTTTAGCACAGCTTTAAGCAATGACTCATCAGGCAAAGCAATAGATAAAGTACCTTGATGTAAAAAGCCCTCACGGGTACGCCGTTGTGCCGCCCCACCGATCTTTTTACCCTCAACCATGACATCATAAATGGTAGGCTTTGCCATGCAAAAATGACGGCAAAGTTCATGGGTAGAAAGAGGTTCGATCTTTAAAAAAGCAGTAACAATTTCATTTTTAAATGCTTTTACCGCCTCGGCCACCTGCTGGTTCACCCAAGCATAATTATCAAGCGTGTTTAAAGAATAGCAGGGATGTTTAGCAGGTATGATCACTGAGAAAGCTAGATCGGTTAAATGGAAAACTATTCCCCCTCCTGTCGGCCTTCGCCCTAACTGCAGTCCATGCTTTTGCATTCCTGCAACATCTAAAAAAAGCAAGGGATTAATAAAATATCCATAAGTCGCACAAGGGCCCTGCCAGCCATAAAAACGCAGGATAGGATTTGCCGTGCACCCAATATTTTGCAAAAGTTTTAAATCCTTATCCATATTGTTTTGAGCAGTATCAACGGCGTCCTGAAGAATGGTCCACTTCATTTTTTAAGCCTGTACTTTAATTTCAAAATTTTAATAGAGAAAGATTTAGCAATTTATTAACTTCGGATAATAAGAGGATTGAGCTTATCGGATAATCTATCGCCGAAAACATATCCTCGATGTTTTAAACTATGCGTATGGGGATCTTGATCATTTAACACATAGATTGATCTTGGCTCAGCATAAGCAATCATCAAATAACGTCCCCCTTTCGCATGGGAAAGATAACTCAAATCAAGAGGAAGATCGGACTTAAAGAAAACCCCATTGCCCAATGTTTGGGGAAGAATAACAGGCGGAATTTCAAGCGATAATGAAGGTTGCAAACAAATAACAAGGCCACACACTAAGGGCTGCACACAACTTTTATCTTGTAGAGAACCTACACTTTGTAAAAATTGATTGTAAAGAGCATTTGCGTTTACGTTAGCTTGCCCCGATTGACCGACAAGCAACTGATCATACCCTATACGTAGCCCTCGTGCTTCCATCAATTCCAGAGCAATTTCTGCTAAGCGTCGATTTAGCACCTGTTTCTGGATTCGCTCATCTTTTCGATAAAGGTCGTGCCCGCAAAGAAATATATCTTCAGCATTTTGCAATTGCAGAGCAATATTTTTAAAAGTTAGAGAAAGAAGGTCATCAATTGCCGTATTAAGCTGTTGAATTTGCTCTAAGGAAAAAAGACCATCAAACTCAATGGTCCCATGTTTGTAGAAATAATCTCTATGAGATTTATCGGTGGCTAGTTTCATTATGTTTAAAATTTGGGTTAGATGTTTGCAAAGTCTAGACAAAAGAATAACATAAAAAACAGTTAATTATCTTGAGAAATATACTTTTTTTCAATAGCCGCTTGTAGCAAAAATTAAAGATTTACTAAAAGCTACCCTAAAAATAAAAAGTGGAGTAAAATTTAACCTATGAACGCCTACCATGAACTCATAAAACGTGCTACCGAGATAGAGCATAAGATTGGTTATACCTTTAAAGACCGAACTTTATTAGCTTTAGCTTTTGTTCATCGATCTTACGTTAACGAAAACAAAGAAGTGGGGAAGCACAATGAACGCTTAGAGTTTTTAGGAGATTCGGTTCTAGGCATGCTCATTGCAGACTATCTTTATCGCTACCTACCCTCCACCTCGGAGGGTGAACTCTCTGTTCTTCGTTCCCGTTTAGTAGAAGCCAGCTCCTGTTTTAATTATGTGCAAAAGTATGATTTAGGCCAGTATTTACTTTTAGGAAAGGGCGAAAGAATGAATGATGGGCGAGGACGTGAATCTATTTTAGCAGACTTATTTGAAGCGATTATTGGAGCCATTTACTTAGATGGAGGCTTAGAAGTCACCACGCAATTTTTATTTAAAAATTTTTCTGCGGAAATCGAAGCTATATTAAAGATGCCTCTGCGCAATTTCAAAGCCCTTTTTCAAGATTACTGCCAGAAGAACTTTCAACAAACCCCTACTTATAAAGTTCTAGGTGAGGAAGGACCTGATCACAGTAAAATTTTCAAAATATGTGTGATGGTTCATGATCAAGCTAAAGGATATGGACACGGCTCCTCTAAAAAAGAAGCTCAGCAAGCTGCTGCTGCAGATGCACTCGCTCACTATCGCGTTATTGCTATTTAAAAAAATTAAAGAGGCTTAAATAGTTTATGGCTGCTAAACAAAAAAGCGCCTGGTATTGCTCTGAATGTGGCCACAAGCAATATAAGTGGACCGGCCAATGCCCTCAATGTACTTCTTGGAATTCCATGCATGAGGAAGTAGAGGTAGTAGGCGCCAAAACACGCTTTGAAGCTCAACAGCCTATACGTACTAGTAGGCCCGTACGCTTAAAAGAAGTTTCTCATAAAGAAACACCCCGCATCCGCACCTTACTTCACGAATTTGATCGTTTAATTGGTGGAGGCCTCGTCCCTGGTTCTCTTTCTTTAGTCGGTGGAGACCCTGGAATTGGAAAATCTACTCTTCTATTGCAGATTTCTCAAGCACTAGCTATGCAAGGCTCTATTATTTTGTATGTTTGCGGAGAAGAGTCTGTGGAGCAAACCTCCATGCGTGCGCAACGTTTAAGGATCGATAGCGAAAATTTGTTCCTTTTAAGTGAAACCAATTTTTCCGCTATCAAGGCACACATCGATCAGATAAAGCCCGACGTTTTAATTATTGATTCCATCCAAATTGTTTATAAAGGCGAAATTTCTTCAGCACCTGGATCAGTTTCACAAGTACGCGAAACGACTACAGAGTTTATGCATATCGCCAAAGGACACCAGATTGCCACTTTTTTAATTGGCCATGTAACTAAATCTGGCGAAATAGCAGGCCCTCGAGTTTTAGAACACTTAGTAGACACTGTGCTCTATTTTGAAGGAGATAAACAGAATAATTATCGTATGATTCGTGTAGTGAAAAATCGCTTTGGCCCTACGGATGAAATTGCCGTATTCCAAATGCAACAGGCGGGCTTAGTGGAGGTGCCTAATCCTTCACAAGTCTTCTTAGAAGAACGTCGCAAAGAGGCGATTGGCTCTGTGATTATTCCTACTATAGAGGGAACGCGCGCTATCTTAATAGAAACCCAAGCTTTGGTTACCGAAACTTTCTTTAGTACCCCTTCTCGCCGCTGTACAGGAATTGATCAAAATCGGCTAGCCTTGTTATTAGCAGTTTTAGAAAAACGTATGGGCTACCAATTACATAGATGTGATGTATTTGTTTCCATTGCGGGCGGCATGCGTATTACAGAACCAGGCATTGATCTGGGTGTTTTATTATCTGTAGCCTCTTCTATGCGTAATCTACAAGTAGATGCTGAAACGGCCGTAGTTGGTGAGGTTGGTTTGGGAGGAGAGATTCGGAGTGTGACCCGCATAGAGAGCAGGCTTAAAGAAGCTATTCATATGGGCTTTCAACACTGTCTAATCCCTAAAAGAAATATTAAAGGTATTCCTCCAGAGATTTCCCAAAAAATCGGCATCATTGGAGTTGAGTTTGTAGAAGAAGCTGTCCAACAATTGATTAGATAAATCGTGCACTTAAAATTTTTAATAGATAGTATTTGCCTATATAGAGATCAGCGATTCAAGGGAAAAATTATGCAAAGCTTGTCAATTAAAGTAGGTGCGCGTTCTTCTGCCTTATCTAAAGCTCAGGTTAAAGAAGTTTATCAAGAACTTTGCCGCCATCATGCCCATCTCATATTTGAAAATATTTACCTTGAAACAACAGGTGATAAAGATCGTCTCACTTCGCTGCGCCACATGGGTAAGACAGATTTCTTTACAAAGGAAATTGATCTTCTCCTTCTAACCCAACAGTGTCGTTTAGCTATACACTCAGCTAAAGATCTTCCCGATCCCCTTCCTGCAGGCCTAGTGCTCGCAGCTATTACTCATGGAGTAAACCCTGCAGATGTATTAGTGCTAAGGCCGGGGCAAACTCTTGAGGATCTTCCTCCAGGAGCCTGTATTGCCACCTCCTCTCTACGTCGTGAAGAAAGGGTAAAAGAATTACGTAAAGACCTAACTTTTTGCGATTTAAGAGGAACTATTCCCGAAAGATTGGAGTTGCTTGAAAAAGGACAAGCTGATGGCGTAGTCGTAGCTGAAGCAGCTTTAATTCGTCTTAATCTTACCCATCTAAATCGCATTAAGCTACCAGGGGAAACTGTGCCTTATCAAGGACAATTAGCCCTCATATGCCGAGAAGATGATACGGAAATAATTGAGCTAATGAGCTGTTTAGATAGCCGCAAGCCACAGCCGCAAATCCTTTATCTGGGTATAGATCTTCCCGAACAACACAAAAAAAGCATTAACTTTATTCATTATCCTATCATTTGCATTCACCCACGCGCCTCCCACGAAACTGATATTCAAAAAGGCTTTCAAGATTTTTTATCTTACACTCACTTAATTTTTACTAGCAAAAGTGCAGTGCATATTTTTTTTAAACTTTTTTCTCATTATGGATATAAAATCCATCATTTACATAATAAAGAAGTCATTTGCGTCGGCTCTCAGACAGCCAAAGCTTTTGCAAGCTATGCCACCCTTTCTCCTTTAACTCCTCCTGTAGAAACGGCTGAAGGCATGGTAGATTTTTTGCAAAGTTTATCCCTCGCCAATCCTTATTTTTTTTGGCCCCATTCTGCTCTTTCGCGCTCCGTCCTTGCCGATTTTTTTATCCAGCAAAAATGGCGTTTTCGTGCATGTATTCTCTACGATACTTTCCTTAATAAAAATTTGCGACCTCTAGATTTAACCCTTATTGAGGAAATTCATTTCACCAGCCCTTCTACAGTCAATGCTTTTATAGAGAAATTTGGTAGCCTTCCTAAAGACAAAAGGCTTAAAGCTATTGGACCTATCACGCAGCAGCATCTAATGCAGCGATTAAATTTTTCTTAAGCTTTTTAGAAGGCTAAAGAAATGAGTAAGTTAAGATGCATGAATTTCCTACTTCCCCCTTACTCCATATAATTTTGCCCCTTTAATCCCATCCATGTTTTTTTAAGGCTTCACTCTCCTTTTACGCTTTCAAAATAAAGTTGCTCAAAAAAAGAAAAAAAAGTAAATTTTCTGTAAAGATCAAAGTTAAACCCTTAATTATTAGACACAAGCAATCTTAAAATTAGCAACCTGCTTTAATACTTTTAGGAGGTTATATGATGCCATCCGTTTCTTTCTCTAACACCCAACCAAATTTTCGACTTGCTGTCTCAGAAAATATAGAAGACGCGGTCTCAGGAAAGCTGATGACTCGAGCAGTTACAGTATTTCCTTGCGGTCATACTCTTAATGAAGATACTGTCATTCAATGCTTAGCCCGCAATAAACTTTGTCCTCTTGATAGCCAACTTATAGAGAGGCATACACCCAACCCTACTATCAGGCTCCACGCTCAAATTGCTGAGACCGAGTTTTTATCAGAATTTTTTAGAGAGCGCTATATTGCCCTTTTGATCCATCTTTTAAATGAACCTTCTATTAAAGCAATTCCTTCCCTGGCTAGCTTATTAGAAAATCAATCCAAAACTTTAATGAGCCAACTCGGTGAACAGCTAACCCAAGAAGAAATGATAAATTATAAGTGGACAAAGAATTTATTAGATGAAAATAAAAAAGTTAGACTATTTGTCTTCAAAAGGCTGCAGCAGTCTTACCAAAGCTCTCTTTCCACCCCTTCTTTATCTGGCACCTCGAACGAAATTGAATGCTACCCTCATCCATCCGTGTCTCCCCTTTCTATGTCCTCGCTTTACAGCGCAATCCTCCAGATTCATTTTCCTAGTGGAGATGGAAGTCTTATAAAACAGGCTCCTATTTTAGATAAGATCTATGAAATTGAGCCTACTCTTTCTACAGAGGAAAAAGTGGCCCACATCTTTCAAAAAATTTTTACCTTAGAGGCTTTTTTTTCTCCACCGGAAGTAGAAAGAAATAGCAGAGAAAGCAAAACCTTTACCCTTTCTAATTACTGCTACTACTTATTAAATATTAGTCGCCTCTTACTCTGGCATCACCTACCGGGAGGAAGGAAGTATTTAAATCAACCCCTTATTCAAGCCCTACCCTTAAAGAGTAAAGCAGAGCTATTAATCCCTTGTATAAAAGAGTACTATGCCCACCTTAATTATCTGAATTTAAATTCCTTAAGCTTCATATGTTTGCCGCCAGAGATCGGGCAGCTTTCCCAGCTGCGGCAACTTTACTTGCAAGATAACCAGCTAACTACTCTTCCAGCGGCTATCGGCCAACTCTCCCAGCTGCAACGGCTCTACTTATACAACAACTATTTAAATACTCTGCCTGAAAACATCGGGCAACTTTCCCAATTGAAAGAGCTTTTTTTGTCCAATAATAGATTAAGTGCACTCCCTGAAAGTATTGGGCAACTTTGCCAATTGCAATACCTTTTTTTATCCACTAATCAATTAAGAGCTCTTCCTAAAAGTAGTGGGCAGCTCTCTCAACTGAGACTGCTTTACTTAGATAACAACCAGCTAACATCTCTTCCTAAAGTCATAGGCCAGTTTTCTCAACTTCAGCAGCTGAACTTAAGCAATAACCCTTTTACTACTATTCCTCCGTTTCTTAAGAGCGAAGAAATCGTCCTACATAAAAAGTGTTATTTAGTTTCCCTTCAAGAGGATAGATAAATTAAGGGTAGCTCAAAAAGCCTAATCCATTTATTTTCGAAAAAAAATTATAAAATACTTCCAAATATTTACTTAAAAATTATTCCTCTCATTTTCTCAAGAGAAATAAAACCTAACCTTTACGCTAATGAGCTTGCTATTTATCTACTTTAGAGCCACGAAGCATGCATAGAAGGTCCATGCAACAATGAAAAATTAAAAGCTTAACAATTCGCTTATCTTTTACCTCCAACTTTAATATTCTCAAATCCTTAATTTTATAAGCCTTTTTTATAAAAATGAAAATTGTGCTTAAACCTTGTCAAAATTACTTTCATAGGACAAAATGTAGATTCACATTTTTTTCAAACTTCAAGGAGCTTTTTTATGGCCTTCAAATATCAACTTCCCCCTCTACCCTATGATTTTGGCGATTTAGAACCTGTCATTAGTGCAGAAATCATGAACTTACATTACACTAAGCACCATCAAACGTATGTCAACAATCTCAATAAGGCTCTTGAGCAGTATGAAGAAGCCCAAATAAAAGCCGAGAAATCCAACGATCCTACCGATTTAATTGCTCTGCAATCTGCTATTAAATTTAATGGCGGTGGACACATTAATCATAGCATTTTTTGGACAAATCTAGCACCTAAGAACCAAGGCGGCGGTACAGTACCCAATGGTGAGTTACAAAATGCCGTTAAAAAAGATTTTGAGTCATGGGAAAAATTCATTGAAGAGTTTAGCGCCCGCACGGTGGCCATTCAGGGTTCTGGATGGGGATGGCTGGGCTATTGCAAGCAACACCATCGCTTGCAAATTACCGCGTGTGAAAACCAGGATCCCTTATCTCCTAAAGGTTTGATTCCTCTGCTCGGCATTGACGTCTGGGAACATGCCTATTATCTCCAGTATAAAAACGTAAGAGCCGAATATGTGAAAAATATTTGGGATATTGTTAATTGGAAAAATGTCGAAGAGCGTTATAAACTGGCCAGTGCCCCTAAAACCAACTGATTTGAATTTTAAGCCAGAAAGAAAATTTTCCCTTTCTGGCTTTCTTTTTCTTCCGCTATTTTTACTCAGAAAACTGCTTGTTTGCAAGATTTAGATTGAATTGCAAAGCTTTTTCCTCTATAGTTTCTTTTTCTACTTCATTATTAAGAGAGTTAAATAATGGGATTATTCTCAAGGAATAAACCTAAAATAAAAATTCAAACAACCAAAAAAGATGGGTATAGCGGATGGCTAAAATGTACACATTGCCATGAACTTATCCACGCGAATGAGCTGCAGCAAAACATGAATTGCTGTCCTAAATGTGAATACCATTACCGTCTAACCACCGAAGAGCGAATTAAAAATCTTAGCGACGAAAATTCTTTTCAAGAAATGTATAAAGATTTAGAGCCGGTAGATGCACTAAATTTTGTAGATACGGAAACTTATCCCAAGCGTTTAGCAAGTGCTCGAGAAAAATCAGGGCATAACGAAGCAGCTATAGTAGGCACGTGTAGAATTAATGGCAACCTAGTAGCTTTAGGGATATTGGATTTTAATTTTATGGCAGGATCCATGGGCTCGGTAGTAGGTGAAAAGCTGACTCTCTTAATGGAATATGCATTAGCCCACAGAATACCCCTTCTTATTGTCTCTACTTCTGGCGGGGCTCGCATGCAAGAATCGATCCTCTCCCTCATGCAAATGGCTAAAACATCGGCAGCACTTGCCAAGCTTCACGAAGCTAAAATCCCTTATATTTCTGTTTTAACTAATCCGACTACAGGTGGAGTAACGGCTTCCTTTGCCTCTTTAGGAGATATTATTATGGCAGAACCTAATGCCTTGATTTGCTTTGCCGGTCCGCGAGTAATTGAGCAGGTTATTGGGCAGCAGCTGCCGCCGGGCGCTCAAAAGTCGGAATTTCTTCTCCATCATGGGATGATCGATTGCATTGTTAATCGGCAAGAGTTAAAGCATAAAATTTCTGAAGTTCTTTACTTTCTTACCAATAACGAAGAAAACAACCATAAAGACGAGCATTCTTTTCTTGCTTATCCTTCTTTAAATAATCTTACTAAAGCCGATCAACCTTGTAGGTAATCTTTATGAACCCTGGCCTTTCTGTTGAAGTTCTCGTTTTATCACCTGACGTTAGCTGGCTACCTCAGTATGTTTCTTCTGGTGCTGCAGGTGCCGACGTTAGAGCTTATCTTAAAGAACCTTTGGTTCTTGCTGCCGGAGCCTCTTGCTTAATTCCTACTGGTCTACGAATGGCTATTCCTCAAGGATATGAAATCCAAGTAAGACCTCGCAGTGGCTTAGCTTTAAAAAACCAAGTGACTGTTCTTAATACTCCTGGTACAATTGATGCCGATTACAGAGGTGAAATAGGAATTATTCTTATTAACCATGGTAAGCAAGATTTTATAGTTACACCTGGCATGCGTATCGCCCAATTTGTTCTGGCGCCTGTAACGGTAGGAAACTTTATCTTGTCCGAAAAGCTTACAGACACTGCTCGCGGTGAGGGTGGCTTCGGTCATACAGGAAGCCATTAATCAGAGCTAAACTGCTCTTACCTGTCAAAGGTATAAGCTATGAATATAGAAAAATGCTTGCGTAAATGTAGAGCTCTTTCCGTGCAATAACCGTCTCTAGGGTAAATAATGATGATCAAAATTTCAAAGTATTTGGACTCTCGAAATATTCTTTTTATGTCAGCTGAAGATCGCGATGAAGCCCTCCATACTATAGTAGAAAATCTTCATCAAAATCGTTTTTTACATGACAAAGAGGCTTTTTACCAAGCTATTCTTGAAAGAGAAAAAGTTGTTTCCACAGGCATTGGCATGGGAGTTGCTATTCCTCATGCTAAGCTAAAAGGATATGAAAGCTTTTTTATTGCTATTGGCATCCTGCAAAAAGGAGTGGATTGGAATTCTTTAGATGGCAGTCCAGTACGCATCATTATAATGATTGGCGGCCCTGATGACAAACAAACCGAGTATCTTCAAATCCTTTCTGCACTAACAACTGCCGTTAAAGATGAAAATAGAAGAAAAAAAATGTTAACATTGAATTCGGCAGAAGCTATTATGACTTTGTTTAAAGGATTTTAAATGCGGAGGTGAGGGTGGACTTAAAAATCAAAGATGTGGCCGATTTATTAAATGTTTCTGAAAAAACCATTTGTCGTTGGTTAAACGAGGGAAAAATCCCTTCTTACCAGATTAACCAGCAACATCTCTTTAACCGCAATGAAATTGAAGATTGGGTTCTAAGTCAAAAAATCCCTGAAGCTTCCTTTGACCATCCTACCGCTATTCCTGATCCTTCTCCTATCAAAGGTGGTATTAAGCAATTTAGCCTTTATCGCGCTTTACATAAAGGTGATGTGTTAATCGATATTATGGGGGACACTAAAGAAGAAGTTATTCGCCAGACAATGCAAAGGATGGCCAAAAGTTTGAATTTAGACGCAGAAGGTATCTCTCATCTTCTTCTGGATCGTGAAAAGCTTCAACCTACCGCTTTAAATAATGGGATAGGCATTCCCCATACTCGTGATTTTCTTCTTAACGCCCATTATGATGTAGTCGTCGTAGCCTATTCCAAAAATCCTATCGATTACGGTGCTCTGGATGGTAAGCCCGTTCACACTCTCTTTTTTCTTTTTGCCTGTGATGATAAGCGTCACTTACACTTACTCGCCAAAATTGCTCATCTGGTTAACCACCCTAATACATTGGAATTCTTGCAGAGCAAGCCTCCTAAAGAAGAATTTTTGAATTACATTAAAAATTTTGAATCGTCTATTAAATAGTTTGGCATGATTTAAAGGGTGTCTATTGCTTAAACAAGATTTTGAGAGCGTTGTTTCTCCTAATTGCTATAATTTCTTTACGCCTAAATCATTATAAAGCTCTTAATTTCTTGCAAAGTTGGCTATGAGACCAATCAAGCTAGATAATCAACAAGGCCGTCTTTTTAAACCCCGCTTTAGCGATGAACTCAATCTAGATCATCCTCTTATCCAGCTATCCAAATTGATTGAATGGAAGCAGCTGGAAGAAGAGTTTGATAAGCTGTTTGTAGAAAAGATGGGACAGCCCGCTAAACCTGTAAGGCTAGTTGTAGGGCTCTTTTATCTTGCAGCATACGTATGGGCTTTCGGATGCAAATGTGGTGCATCGATGGGTAGAAAATCCTTATTGGCAATACTTTTGTGGGCATGAGTTGTGGCATCATGCGCTGCCTATCCATCCTACTTCTTTAATCAATACTACTACGTTAAATTTAAGAGGAATCAAAAAATAGCCTTTTAGATGAGTCGTGAATAGCTTGGTAAAAAAAAGGTAAATGGTAACCTCGACTTTGACAGTTATTTTCTAAGTAGATAATTATTAAAGGATTATATTCAAAAATTCAGGCACAACATAGGGGGTTGAAACGTAGTAGTACTAAGTAAATTTTCACATCTTGCTCAAACCATTGATTACTCTTTTTTAAGTATATGTTAATAATAAGAAATATGAAATGTAAATTACTATATTTGCGACTTAGTTAGCTTTCTTATAGTGAAAGGTATGTTGGCAATCTGGGTGTGGTCCAGATTCAGCTCTTGCAATTGAGTCAACTGCCCTATCTCAGCGGGAAGAGTGGTAAGCTAATTATGGTCTAAGGTAAGCACTTGAAGCTGAGTTAATTGCCCTATCTCGGCAGGAATAGTGGTAAGTTGATTATGGTCTAAGGTAAGGAATTTTAGCTGAAACAGGCGGTCTATCTCTGCAAAAAGAGCGGTAAGCTGGTTGTTATCTAAAGTAAGCTTTTGCAACTGAAAAAGCCATCTCATGTCTGCAGGAAGAGTAGTCAGTTGGTTATGATCTAGGGTGAGCGCTTGTAAATGAAATAGCTTCCCTATCTGTATAGGAAGAGAGATGAGTTGATTATATTCTAAAGCAAGTCTTTCAAGGTCAAATAAGTGTTCTATTTCGGCAGGAAGGGTTGTGAGTAGGTTATGGTGTAGGGTAAGCACCCGTAGCTTAAATAACTTTCCTATCTGAGAAGGAAGAACATAGAGTTGATTATATTCTAAGCTAAGTTCGTATAGTTTAGATAAACGTCCTATTTCGCTAGGGAGAGAAGTAATTAGGTTATTGTTTATGTAAAGATTTTGTAGTTCAGATAGTTGACCTATCTCGATAGGAAGAAAGCTAAGCTGGTTATGGCCTAAGGCAAGCTCTTGCAGCTGAGAGAAGCGTCCTATTTCGAGAGGAAGGGAAGTAAGTAGATTGTGGCTTACGTAAAGCCTTTTTAGTTCCAGCAACTGGCCTACTTCGGCAGGAAGAGAAGCAAGTAGGTTGTTATTTATGTAAAGGTTTTGTAGTCCAGATAGCTGACCTATCTGGGCAGGAAGAGAGCTAAGTCGGTTATGGCCTAAGACAAGCTCTTGTAACTGAGAGAAGCGTCCTATCTCGTAAGGAAGGGAGTTAAGTAGATTGTGGCTTACACAAAGCCTTTTTAGTTCCAGCAACTGGCCTACTTCGGCAGAAAGAGAGCTAAGTCGGTTATGACCTAAAACAAGCTCTTGCAACTGAGATAAGCATCCTATTTCGTGAGGAAGGGAAGTAAGTAGATTATGGCTTACGCCCAGCCTTTTTAGTTCCAGCAACTGGCCTACTTCGGCAGGAAGAGAAGTAAGCAGGTTGTTATTTATGTAAAGGTTTTGTAGTCCAGATAGCTGGCCTATCTGGGCAGGAAGAGAGCTAAGTTGGTTATGGTCTAAGGCAAGCTCTTGCAGCTGAGATAAGCGTCCTATTTCGTGAGGAAGGGAAGTAAGTAGATTGTTGCTTACGTAAAGATCTTGTAGTTCAGATAGCTGGCCTACTTCGACAGGAAGAGAAATAAGTAGGTTGTTATTTATATAAAGGTTTTGTAGCCCAGATAGCCGGCCTATCTCGGCAGGAAGAGAGCTAAGTTGGTTATGGTCTAAGGCAAGCTCTTGCAGCTGAGATAAGCGTCCTATTTCGTGAGGAAGGGAGGTAAGTAGATTGTTGCTTACGTAAAGCCTTTCTAGATCCAGCAACTGATCTACTTCGACAGGAAAAGCAGCTAGTTTATTGTACTTTAAAGAGAGCAGTTGTAAATACGTCAGTTGACCTATCTCAACCGGAAGAACGGTAAGCTGATTATGGTCTAAGGTAAGCATTTGAAGCTGAGTTAATTGTCCTACTTCGGCAGGAAGAGTGGTAAGCTGATTATGATCAAGGTTAAGGATTGTTAAGCGGGATAGATTGCCTATCTCGGTAGGAAGATTAGTGAGTTGATTATAAGCTAGTATGAGCTCCTGTAGCTGAGGCAATAGGCCTATCTCGGCAGGGATAGTGGTAAGTTGATTATGGTCTAGGGTAAGGAATTTTAGCTGAAACAGGCGGTCTATCTCTGCAAAAAGAGCGGTAAGCTGGTTGTTATCTAAAGTAAGCTTTTGCAACTGAAAAAGCCATCTCATGTCTGCAGGAAGAGTAGTCAGTTGGTTATGATCTAGGGTGAGCGCTTGTAAATGAAATAGCTTCCCTATCTGTATAGGAAGAGAGATGAGTTGATTATATTCTAAAGCAAGTCTTTCAAGGTCAAATAAGTGTTCTATTTCGGCAGGAAGGGTTGTGAGTAGGTTATGGTGTAGGGTAAGCACCCGTAGCTTAAATAACTTTCCTATCTGAGAAGGAAGAACATAGAGTTGATTATATTCTAAGCTAAGTTCGTATAGTTTAGATAAACGTCCTATTTCGCTAGGAAGAGAAGTGAGTAGATTATTGTTTATGTAAAGGTTTTGTAGTTCAGATAGTTGACCTATCTCGGCAGGAAGAAAGCTAAGCTGGTTATGGCCTAAGGCAAGCTCTTGCAGCTGAGAGAAGCGTCCTATTTCGAGAGGAAGGGAAGTAAGTAGATTGTGGCTTACGTAAAGCTCTTGTAGTTCAGATAGCTGGCCTATCTCGGCAGGAAGAGAGCTAAGTTGGTTATGGTCTAAGACAAGCTCTTGCAACTGAGATAAGTGTCCTATTTCGTGAGGAAGAGAGGTAAGTAGATTGTGGCTTACGTAAAGCCTTTTTAGTTCCAGCCACTGGCCTACCTCGGCAGGAAGAGAAGCAAGTAGGTTGTTATTTATGTAAAGGTTTTGTAGTCCAGATAGCTGACCTATCTCGGCAGGAAGAGATCTAAGTCGGTTATGGTCTAAGGCAAGCTCTTGCAGCTGAGATAAACGTCCTACTTCGCGAGGAAGGGAAGTAAGTAGATTGTTGCTTACGTAAAGATCTTGTAGTTCAGATAGCTGACCTATCTCGGCAGGAAGAGAGCTAAGTTGATTATGATCTAAGACAAGCTCTTGCAACTGAGATAAGCGTCCTATTTCGTGAGGAAGGAAGGTAAGTAGATTGTGGCTTACGTAAAGCCTTTCTAGATTCAGCAACTGACCTACTTCAGCAGGAAGAGAAGTAAGCAGGTTGTTATTTATGCAAAGGTGTTGTAGTTCAGATAGCTGGCCTATCTCGGCAGGAAGAGAGCTAAGTTGGTTATGGTCTAAGGCAAGCTCTTGCAGCTGAGATAAACATCCTATTTCGCTAGGAAGGGAAGAGATTAGATTATTGTTTATGCAAAGATTTTGCAGTTCAGATAGCTGGCCTATCTCGGCAGGAAGAGAGCTAAGTTGATTATGATCTAAGACAAGCTCTTGCAACAGAGATAAACATCCTATTTTGCGAGGAAGAACTGCTATCTGATTGTTGTCTAAGTAAAGGCCTTGCAGTTGAGACAGTTGATCGATTTCGGCAGGAAGAGCAGCTAGTTTATTGTACTTTAAAGAGAGCAGCTGCAACTGAGACAACTGCCCGATCTCTGTAGGAAGAGTAGTGAGCTGATTTTGGTCTAAATTAAGCACTTGCAACTGAGGTAACTGTCCTATTTCTATAGGAAGAGTAATGAGTTGATTGGAGCTTAAATAAAGCTTTTGCAGCTGAGATAGCTGCCCGATCTCTGTAGGAAGAATAGTGAGCTGGTTTTGATCCAAGATAAGCGTTTGTAGCTGAGGAAACAAGCCTATTTCAGAAGGTAAATAAGTCATATCATTTTTTTTTAGGGCTATATGTTTGATATCGATGCCATATCTTTCAATCCATGCTCTAAAAAGCTCTCCTTTTTTTTCTAAAGATAAAGCTTTAATTTCTTCTTTTTCTAAATATTCTCCTCCTCCGCCCAGTTCTTTCCACATTAAGAGGCGGTTGATATTTACAAGGTAAAAACAGTAATTAGCGAGGGTAAAATATTTCTTTTCCTCGGTTTTCCATTTGAATTCTAAAGGAGAAAGAGATTTAGCTAATATAAAAGTTTGCTTAAAAATTTTATCTACCTTTTTTACAAGAGGCAGCCGAGTATCTAATTCATAAATTTTATCTATGATAAGAGCCTGCTCAGTAACATTTCCGTTAGGGAAATGAATGTTACCTATCTTTCTATACAGGGGAGGGATCACTTTATCAGATAGAAGATCATGCCAGCGGGAGCAAATGCTAAATAAAGAGGGGTGAGGGCAGCGCTCAAGGATAGAGGCTAAAACTTCATTGGGCAAATGCCCAAGAGTAATAGGAGGGATAAAGGGGTTCATTTTTTACCGCCTAGTAATTATTAAAAGATTCAAATTAGCTTATCTTGAAAAGGCACAATCATCAACAAAATATTTAGTTCGACATGATTTAAAGGGTGTTTCATGCTTGAAAAACATTTTGAGAGCATTTTTTCTCCCCAGTTACTATGATTTTTTACGCATAAATCCTTATAAAGCTCTTAATTTCTTGCAAAGTTGACTATGAAACCAATCAAGCTAGATAATCAACAAGGCCGTCTTTTTAAATCCCGCTTTAGCGATGAGCTTAATCCACATCATCCTCTTATCCAGCTATCCAAATTGATTGAATGGAAGCAGCTGGAAGAAGAGTTTGATAAGCTGTTTGTAGAAAGCCAGCCCGCTAGGCCTGTAAAGCTAGTTGTAGGGCTCTTTATCTTGCAACATATGTATGGCTTTTTGATGAAAAAGTGGTGTATCGATGGGTAGAAAATCCTTATGGGCAATACTTTTGCGGGTATGAATTTTGGCATCATGCGTTGTCTATCCATCCTACTTCTTTAATTAAATGGGGGTCTAGGTTAGGAGAAGCTGGACTTAGCAAGGTTTTACAAGGGACAATTACAGCAGCTGTCTTGACCGGCGCCGTAAAAAAACCTTAAAAAGGTCATTGCCGATACAATAGTGATGCCTAAAGCTATCGCTTTTTTTCCTTATTATTGATAAAGCTGCGACAAGGTTAGCTTTTACTTGAATAAGTCTTCCACTGCTTGCAACACAGCCTTTGTATAACCTTTATAGTTATAAATAAGATCGTCGACGGTGATTTCATAGGGAAAATCTGGGGTAACACCAAGATTTTCAAGCGGTCGATCGCCTGTGCGATAGAATATAGAGCCGGTGTAAGAAAAGCTAGCAATGCCAAAAAGGTTAGGATATTCGTGCTCTAAAACAAATCCTCCGGCGCCTGCTGTCGGCGAGCCAAAAACCTTCGCGCGCTGGTTATCTTGTAAAATAGCTGGAAAAAGATCAGCGCATGAAAAATCTAAAGAATTTACTAGAATTAGGATAGGTTTATTGTAATGAGTATGCGGATTAGATGAAACAGAAGTAATTCCATAATAGTGGAGAGGCTGAGTAAATGTTCGTCCTGCGTTCCATTCATCAATAATGGTCTGAAAAAAAGCGGTAATCCCCTCAGTATTGTCACGAGAAATCAGAAAATTCGGAATATTATCGATCAAATCATTAAGTATATTGTGATGGTTATTTACCATCTTCAAAGCTTTAGCGACATCTTGCTGAGTAATGGTAAGCCGTTCCAGAGGTAATTCAAGAGAATATTCACTGAGTAGAGAGAGCAAAGAGAGCAGATAGGCTAATGATCCTCCCGGATTGTTAAGTTGATCGATAACCAATGCATCTGTCTCGTTTTGAAAGTGCTGGATGATTGTCTCTAACTCCTTATATTCATTTTCACTAGCAGCATAGGTAGGGATACGTAGGTAGCCAATCTTTTTATGATTAGTTGTTTGAAAAATATAAGAATAGTAATGTAAAGAAGTAGCTCTCCATAGCACCTCCCCTAATTCTGGGACGAAACTTTGATAGCGCCCCAGTGCTATATAATCGCTTTCGCTATTACCTTCTTCCAACAAACCCCAATTTTCTTTTTTAAATTTATTAATAGATTTTTTGGCTACTTCCATTTGCCTATGTAAGGGAGTGATCATCTCTTTATCAAAAAAACCCAGACCTTTTTTCATAGAACATATCTCTCCGAAGCATGTAGAGTAAAAGCTAGCTGAAGGAGAATGATTTGTAATGTGTTCAGGCACGTATAGCCATTCAGGTGTATAAGTGTTTATTTGATTCGCATGATGATGTCTAATAGTAATAGGCACGCTTCCCTGCTCCACTTCGTAGCCCATGCTGGCTAAGCGCAATGTTAGATATTGCTCAGCCAAACGCTGATCGGTCGCGGTTAAAGCTTTTCCAAAAGATTTCAAGCTAAATTTCTTAAAGTATTCATCAATTGGCATATTTCCAAATGCTAATACTTCATCGCCTATCTGCATATTCGCAAGCATGTCTGCAAGGCTTGAATCCATTTTTGCATAACTTTGAGAATTTTTTGGTAGCCAAGCAACAAAATATCTTCCCTCTGCTCCTTCTAGCCGGAAGGGCAAAAAAGACATTTCTGTGGCATAAAAGTCTATTTTTACATGGTAATCTTGCATGGAGTTAAAAAAATTCAGCAAGATCTTTTGATAATCATGAAGGGATAAGCTACTTCTTCTCAACACTTCATTCTTAGCTGCTTGTGCTTCTATCTCTAAATCCCAGCCTATATAGTTTTTTTTCCATTCAGCCGGTGCATATTTTGAGGCTAATATACTTTTTATAAGGTCAATATTTCCTAGCATTTTAGCGCGGTAAGCCTCGGACGCTAAGAGAGTAGACCCTAGATAAAAAAATAAAAAGCTATATAAAGCCGCAAGGAAGATTTTGTTAATCATTAATCGCATTATCTAAATTCAAAAATTATTTATTCTAAAAGATTAGCAGTATTAGGTAAAAGTCCATCCACCCTAAGAGAGACAACTTCATTAACAACATCGATAAAGCCGGCAAACTCTTTTGTATAATCCTCTGCAGTCCAAAGGCAAGTCAGATCAGGCTTAACTCCTACATTTTCAAGAGGCTGCTCATTGTAGTGATACACAAGTGATTGTGTGAAAACTAAATCAGCTATTCCAAAGCGATTGGAATACTTTCTACGTATGATAGAACCTCCCGCTCCAGCCGTTTGCTCACCTAATATTATTGCCCGCTCATTGCCTTGTAACAGAGCAGGTAGAAACTCTGCACAAGACATACTTAAAGAATTAGTTAAAACGAATAAAGGCTTAGTGTACTGCGTAGTGGGATGAGGATAGATGGTTTTTATTCCATTCACAGGATATAAATCGGTGAAATATTTACCCTGCTTGAATTGATCTTGAATATATTTGGCATATTTAAAAAGATAGCAAGCTAGTTGCCTATCGACAGTATAGCCATGGATATGTGTCCCTAACACCTGTGTAGCGTCGTGATCGTTAACAATATCTTTTAACGAAGAAGCATCCTGTACAGCATAGTATACATTTTCTTGAGTAATAGAGAAGTGTTCTTTTAAATTGGTCAGCGGCTTAGAAGTTAACATAGAGGCTAGGGCATACATGTAAAAAGTAAAGCCACCAGGATTATTCATGACATCCACGATTAGGGCGTCTGTGCAACTTTCCATCTTAGTAATAATTTGCTGGAACTGCCCTACTTGGTATGCATTTCCTTGAAAATCAGGAATACGTAGGTATCCAATGTTTTTATTGTTCTTTAAAGAGTAGATATAAGCGTCAAAAATGGGCGAATCGGCTTTCCATAGTACAGGCCCCAACGCAGGGAAAAAATTTATCTTAGCGCCTAATAGCTCGGCTTTATCAGCTAAACAAGGAGAATGGTCGGCCAAACTAGCATAAAAAGGCAGAATGTGCTCTTGATGAAAAAAGGGAGGTTTATCCTCATCCTCTCTGTCTAAATTAAGAGGCATGCTTAAAGAATAATTATTTTTGATCTCTTCAGGCGTATACTCCCAGTTTACTACAAAAGAGTGAACTTGTTGGCTATCAGGTTTTCTAGAAACTATTTCTATTGGACCTTGAGGAACATCTTGCAATCTAACAGCTTTACGTAAGGTAAGCTGCCATTCGCTAAGATGTTGATAAGTTTTGTTGCGGCTAGCTCCAAAGGCTGATAACCTAATCTCTTCCACTACTTCCTTGACTGGCCTTCCGTCAAAAGATAAAATCTCATCTCCTACCTGGAGATTTATTTGCTCTTTTTTAGCCCACAAATTATCTACCCATACAACAAAATAATGGTCCTGTACCCCTTGCACACAAAACGGCAGAAAGGCATATTCTGTAGCATAAAATTCAGCACGTGTATGTAAATCTTGTACGGAATTAAATAAGTCACGAATAATTTGATGATAATGCTTGTTAGATAAGGAGGGGGAAGAAAGGATTTTTTCTTTGGCTTTTTCAACCTCCTGATCTAAATTCCAGTTTAGACATTTCTTTTTCCATTCAAAAGGGGCATAACTGATTTCAAACTCATGCTTAATAGCCTCCAGATTGGCAATCATTTGCGACTGGCGGTGGCAACAATCTTGCGCCGTTATTAAATAAATAGGTGCAATTAAAAAAGCTAAAACATTGATAATTTTAACCATATAAAACCTCTCTACTGTGCATGAAATACTATAGGCCTCCCTTCATTTGCCGGTAAACAATAAAAAATTTATGCAAGGGAATTCCATAGATATTTTAGAAGCAAAGAGCGTCTCTTAAGGTTTGCTGGGTAGCAAACCTTAAGGTTTAGGCAAGCTTTTAAACAGTAGGAGTAGTTAAAATCTTTTTATCTACTATTTTTCTGTTTAAATTTATAAGTTCTTCTTCATGAATAATTAAATGATCCTCATCTGCTGTAACCGTACAACGGCAGCCCTTCTCAGGATGCATTAAAAGCTTTTCGGCTAAAGGATCTTCTAAATACTGCTCAATGGTGCGCCTCAAAGGCCGAGCCCCCATTTCCGGCTGAAAGCCTTTGTCGACCAAGAAATTTTTAGCTTTTTCATCAAGAGTGATGTAAACTTCACGTTTTTGTAAGCGATTTTGCATTTTTTTGATTTCAATCTCAATAACCTGCATTAAAGCTTCACGATTAAGCGGACGGAAAATAATCATGTCATTTAAGCGATTAAGAAATTCTGGCTTAAATTGTTTTTTAACAGCTCCTTCAATCTTATCCTTAATGCGCTCGTAGTCTAAAGATCCTTCCTCGGCACCAAAGCCTACTTCTGTGGTTTTCCTAATCAGATCAGCACCTAAATTAGAGGTCAAGATGATAATAGTATTACGAAAATCTATTTTACGGCCAAATGAATCAGTTAAACGACCTTCTTCTAGGATTTGTAATAATAAATCCATTACATCGGGATGAGCCTTTTCAATCTCATCAAAGAGTACAACCGAATAAGGACGCTGGCGGACCTGTTCTGTTAGCTGCCCGCCTTCTTCATGGCCTACATAGCCTGGTGGAGAGCCTGTCATACGGCTGACAGCAAATTTCTCCATATACTCTGACATGTCAACTTGAATAAGCGCATCTTCGCCTCCAAACATGTTGATAGCAAGCAAGCGAGCTAAGAGAGTTTTTCCTACTCCTGTTGGCCCTAAAAAGAGAAAAGCCCCTATTGGACGATTAGGATCTTTAATATCTGCACGACTTCGACGTATAGCCCTGCAAACAGTTTTAAGAGCCTCATCTTGACCGATGATGCTACCTTTAAGATGCTCTTCCATCTTAAGAACTTTCTGAGTTTCTCCTTCAGTAAGGCGACTAATAGGAATCCCAGTTTGCTTTGCTACCACCTGAGCGACATCTTCGTCTTCAACAATTACCTCATGCTCTTCTTTATTCACTTCCCATTGATTACGCAGCTGCTGGAGCTGTTCCCTCAATGTTTTTTCCTTATCACGTAACTTTGCAGCTTTTTCATATTCTTGCTTAGCGATCGCTTCTTCTTTAGCTAATCGTGTTTCCTCGATTTCTGCTTCAAATTTGCTTATATCTTGGGGCTGATTCATCATGGAAATACGCATTTTGGCTCCCGCTTCATCTAATAAATCAATCGCCTTATCTGGCAAAAATCGCCCATGAAGGTAACGATCTGAAAGAACAGCAGCAGCAGTCAGCGCTTGAGGAGTATAAATACATTTGTGGTGATCTTCATATTTATTTTTTAAGCCACTTAAGATTTCTATTGTATCTTCTACTGAAGGAGGCGCTACCACAATTTTTTGAAAACGACGCTCTAAAGCAGCATCTTTTTCAATATGCTTGCGATATTCATCGATAGTAGTTGCCCCTATGCACTGAATTTCTCCACGAGAAAGAGCAGGCTTTAAAATATTAGAAGCATCAATAGCTCCTTCGGCAGCTCCCGCGCCTACAATCGTGTGGAGTTCATCAATAAATAAAAGAACATTTCCATTCTTTTTAATTTCGTCCATGACCGCTTTAATACGCTCTTCAAATTGCCCGCGATATTTTGTACCTGCAATCATCAAGGCTAGATCAAGAGCAATTAAACGCTTCTTTCTTAGATTATCAGGAACTTCGCCTTTAACAATGGCTTGGGCAAGTCCTTCTACGATAGCAGTCTTTCCTACACCAGCTTCCCCGACCAGCACAGGGTTATTCTTGCGACGACGACAAAGGATCAAAATAAGTCTTTCAACCTCGGGCTTACGACCAATCACAGGATCCATCTTATTTTCTCGGCACATTTCCGTGAGGTCATGGCCATAAGCTTTAAGGGCAGGCATCTTTTCCAGCCCTCCACCCATGCCTGAATTGCCTTTGTCATAAGGCTTACCTGAAGATCCCATCTGACCACTAATCTCCCCAGCACGGGAAGAAGGAGATCCTGCTCCAATAGGAGGCAATTGGAGATTGAAAGTTTCTAATTCTTTTAATACTTCTTTACGAACTTCCTTAAGATTTACATTTAAATTTTCTAGTACTTGCGCCGCCACGCCATCCGTTTGGCGCAATAACCCTAATAGTAAATGCTCAGTTCCTACATAATTATGGTTAAGATTTGCCGCTTCTTCATTAGCATGTTCAAATACTTTTTTAACCTTTCCCGTTAAAGCTGGGTCCCCATACACTTGAATTTCAGGTCCGTACCCCACGAGTTTTTCTACTTCATTCCGCACTGTCTCAAAATCAATATTAAGGTTGCGCAATACATTGACTGCCACTCCTTGACCCAACTTGAGCAACCCTAGTAAGACATGTTCAGTGCCCAAATAATTGTGATTTAAGCGCTGTGCTTCTTTTTTGGCAAGCTTAATGACTTGCTTTGCACGATTTGTAAATTTGTCAAACATAACAATCTCGTAGTTAAATGGCGTATATTTTAACTGTAGCCTCAGGCTCTATTTTTTGCAACCTAGGTTACCTGTTCTGAAAAAAGAGAAAAGGCTAAAGAGTTAACTGCCTGTCCTAATTTTATATTGTTTAAGCATAAGTAAATTTAACATTATTTTAAGGTAATAAACACTATTTTTAATCTTTTAATTTTTCCTTAAAATACTTGGGATCCCCCTATAACTTAATCAAGCTATCTCCAACGTTCACCTAAAAGTAAGACTTTAAAGGGCTTTTAAATGACTTTAAAGCTTTTCTCCTATTGTTACAAAGAGCCTATAAAGTAAACCATGTTTTTCTCTAAAAGCTCCTATATATAGGCTAAGTATATAAGCTAAATCTATTTTTAGGGATTCTATCCATAAGAATAACACTTGATATAAAAAACTTAAAGCCACCTTTTATTTAAGCAAAAGCATCTAAAAATGAAGAACTTACACTACTATTACAAGGAGGTAAGAGCTTTCAAAGCCCTAGATGCGATTCTACAGGCATCTGTAAAGACGAAAATGCTAACAAATAGCTATTTTCTATTTCCTGCACTTCCTCATTTGCATGGGCTCCTTATCGTCAAAAATTAAGCAGTTCTGTACCCATGACCGCTTACATTAATGGAGAAGATTTAAGAAAAAAATTTTCATTAATAAAGAATTTAACAACAGCCTTATGGGGGGAAATAGCTAAGAATTATAAAAATAATAAACTTATAAAAAAACTCTTCTAGCCTTTTTCTTTTTAAGGTTTTTAGTATAAAAATAGCCCATGAAACCTATTTGAAAGCAAGGGGTTATAAAACCCATCATTAGCTTGCAGATTTTTTTTCTTTTTTGGTTCCTAGCCTTTTTGATTTTCTCTTCTTAAAATTATGCTCTTAATGATTTTCTCAAAATTTAATTTTTTAAGTCTGCCCGAGAGATCTTGTGTTTCCAACCGTGACCAATCGATAGGAGTTGCATTTTCCATCCAGCGGAATAAATTTTTTTGAAAGGTTTTCAATCATTTAGAATGTCGCTGAAACAGCATGGCAAGCTCAGCAACAGCCCTAGCGGAAAATCCTCCTAATTGCGTAGCGGCATACCAGATACCATAAAAGTCTTTGTAAGCTTTTGAGGGGGCATTACGCTTGGGAAATGTAAGGCCTTTATGAAGCATCCATGCTCCCGGGGACACAACCAAGCCTCTCTCCCCCGAATAGGTTACAAAGTTTAAAGTCATTTGCAAACTTAACGACAAATAGCTCAATGGCTGTGCAATGACTCCAGCTATTAGGACGTTTTTGTTTTTATCTCCACGAGTTACTGAATCCGTAAGAAACTCGATTTCCACTTCAAAGCCGTTAATTTCTTTAATATAGGCTTCTGTAGCTGGGTGATCATAATCTTTAAAAATGGGGGTAAATCCGGATTCTTTTAAGCAGTAGGCAATATTTTTGTTCATAACACTAGGAACTTTTCGTGGGATTAGAGAATCAAGATCATGGGTGCCTACAGGTGCGATTCCTACTTCTTGATTCGCTAGGTTCGGAATTTTTTTCTTCTAGCCTATTTTTATAGTGTTTTGCTCCTTTTAAATTTTTCGCCTTAATTTTAATGAGCCCCCTTTTATGATTCAGGGATACGCTTGAAATTGATGTTCATAGTCCCTTAGGCCAACAAACATCATTTATCTTTCTAATTTTTGTTATCCCCCTTTTCAAGTATGCTTTATTATTCCTCTAAACTTCATGGATTTGCTAAGGATTGCTATTACCAAACTTTTGGATGATTCTTCATGTGAAAATTCTCTTACGACTCTTATGCGTCTCTTAATCTTCTGATTCTCTCTCTCTGTCTTATAGGAGAGGTTTGTTATTTTTACAGGATGACTGCAACTAATAAGTTCTTAGCAAAACCAAGAAGCACTTGATCAAAACGGACAAATATTTAAGGCCTTAAAAACGAAGTTACCAAAAGCTTTACCGCAGACCTGTAGCCCATAAGAGAAAGTGCGAGAGTAGGCATAAATTATTAAAAATTAAAAATTTGCTTACAATTGGTTACCTTTGAAAGAAGGAAGCTTTCATTAAAAATAAGAAGTTTGATGTGAGCATGCATTAGATTGAATGCATCAGATGTTTTACTGCATAAAACGTTAATAAATAAGGATATTATATGCTATCAGGAATCAAGCGAGAATAGGCCATCGAATAAGCTTGGGCTATACAATCATTCACTGAGACACCATTAAACGCACTTCCTAATAGTTGCAGATGAGGGGATAATTCCTGCAAATATTTTCCTATCAGCATTTTTTTTTGTTCATGCCCTACAACATATTGAGGGATAGCATTCTGGGCAAGATGAATATCTACAACATCGGGCGCTGCATGAAACTGTAAGTGATTAGAGATCGCTTTTAAAGCACTATTCAAAAAATCTGATTCTTTTCTTTGCGAAAAATCACTCATGCGGGTGCCACCTATCATTACAGTCAAACGCGTTTCTAATGAGTGTAAGCTTTGCTGGGGAAATATACAGGAGTCCCAAACCATTCCCAAAATTTCCTCTTTTTCTTTAGAAGGTATTAAATATCCAAATCCTTTGGAGGTTAATAATTTTTGCTTATAACCTAAGCCTACCACTGCAATCGAAGCATTAGCAATTGAGCTTAATAGATTAGCCAAAGGAAGATGATGTGGGCGTATAAGAGCGGCCAAGGAAGCGGGTGGCAAAGTCGAATAAACCTGGTCTGCCCATAAAGTTTTACCTTGGGCAAGCCCTAATTCTATTCCCTTTTTTTGAAAATTCAAGTCAGTTACTTCTTGCTCATGCAAAATAGATTCATGCAGGTTTTGCGCTAGCGCATTCGAGAGAGTTTGCATGCCCTCTTTAAAAGAGAATAAGCTTTCTTGACACATTTTTTTAATATAAAGAGAAGAAGGAGATTGCCTATTTGTGAAAAAGTGTAGGAAAGCTCCTCTTGTAAGAGAGCCATGTTGTCGTTCCCACTGAAATAAGTCAGGAAAGCAAGACTTTATCGACAGTTCATGAATATTTCCTCCATAGATGCCGGAGGTAAGAGGATCTAAAAAATTTTCTGCTGCGTCGCTGCCTAGGCGCCTTGTGAAAAAGGCATGAATAGTTTCATCCTCATTTTCTCCTGGTGGAATTTGCCATTCTTTAAATAGATTAAAGGCTACCTGCCTTGTTAAAGGAGAAAATAGCAAAGAAAATAGATGAGAGGGAATTTTTTGCAAATGCTTGTCTAGATACAAAAAACGCTGTCGAGCTGCTTGATCGGCCACGATTACCTGCTTTTGCAAGCCAAGCTCTTCAATAAGACGAAGGGTTGCTTTTCCGCTGCCACGCCTGCGACAACTACGAGGCCCTCTTTCAAAGAGAAAGCCCTCCTTTTTATAGGAATTAATCCATCCTCCTAAGCGATTACTTCTTTCTAGCAAAGTCAAAGAAGCAGCAGAGCCGTGGCGCTTCCTTAGATACCAAAGAAGGGCAAGTCCTGAAATGCCTCCTCCTATTACAACAATTCTTTTCATAGAGATTGCACTGTTTCTACCAAAAATCTAACAGAATCATAGGGAGTATCAGGCTTAACACCATGGCCTAAATTAAAAATGAAGGCACGATCACCATGCATAGCATCGATTAATTGCCGCGCCTCCTGCTCTATTTTTGCATGAGGAGCATACAGAATATCCGGATCTAAATTTCCTTGTAGGGCGATATGAAAAGGCACATATTTACGCATATGCGCTAAATTACAGCTCCAATCTAAGCCGATACCCTGAGGAGAGGCTTCTGCTAGCTTAGGGGCAAAGACGGATGAACCGCGACAATAAAGAATTGCAGGGACAGAATATTGCTGTAAAAGCTTTACCAATTTCTTCATATATTCATAGGAAAATTCTTGAAATTGTCCCCAGCTTAAATGATTGGCCCAGGAATCAAAAATTTGAAAAGCATGCACGCCTGCCTGCACCTGCATTTCAATATATTGAAGGGTAGCTTGCAAAATTTTATCCAGTAGTCGATGAAAACTAGTTGGATGGCTAAGCATCCATTTTTTTGTTTTGAGCAGATCTCGGCTACTGCCACCTTCAATCATGTAACTTGCTAGAGTAAAGGGCGCGCCACAAAATCCGATCAGGGGAACTTTTAATTCTTTTATGAGCAGCTTAATTCCTTCCGTTACGTACGCAAGCTTTTCTGTCACAGGGCCCGCTGATAAAGCTGCAACATCCTTTTCTGTTTGCAAAGGTCTTGCTATCACAGGTCCCTTACCTTCCTCAAATGATAATCCCACTTCAAAAGCTTCAGCTACGACTAAGATATCCGAAAAGAGAATCGCCGCATCCATGCCAAAAGCTTGCAGTGGCAAGTTAGTCACCTTTACAATCAATTCAGGATGATGACACATCTCCAAAAAAGAATATTTCTGGCGGAGAGCTCGATATTCTGGCATATAGCGTCCAGCTTGGCGCATCAACCAAATGGGGGGACGTCCCTGGTTATGCCCATGCAGGGCGAGCAAAAATTTGCTGTTAATGATAGCGGGGTCAACGGTTTTCATCATGGAAGAAGCTTTTTCAAAATAGCATCCACTGTAAACCCAAACTCTTGCGCCAAAGCAGCAGCCGGAGCGGAGGCGCCAAAGCTGTGCATGCTAATTGCTATGCCGCTTAAACCGATATATTTATGCCACCCCTGCTCCACGCCAGCTTCAATGCTAACACGAATGCCAAGATCGCCACCTAAAAGACTCTCTTTGTAAGCGGGATCTTGCTCTTCATACAATTCCCAGCAAGGCATGGAGATCACGCGTACGCTCTTCCCGCTTTTTTCTAAGGCTGCCGCAACGTCAAGCGCTAGATGTAATTCGGAGCCGGTAGCTAGCAAGGTATAATCGGGTTTAGAATTTTCTTTTCTAAGGATGTAGGCGCCTCGCCCCATGCCATCTGCATAAGAAAAGCTTTTTGTCGCGGCTATTTCCGGAAGATTTTGACGAGTTAAAATGATAGCTGTAGGTCCGGGATAGCGTAAAGCTGCCGCCCATGCCATTTTCACTTCATAGGCATCTGCTGGCCGAATAACGCGTAAATAAGGAATGGCTCTCAAGGAGGCATAATGTTCAACGGGTTGATGAGTAGGGCCATCTTCTCCTAAAAAAATTGAATCATGCGTAAACTGATAAATCACATGAGCTTTTTGCAAGGCTGCCAAGCGAATAGCATTGCGCATATAATCAGAAAAAGTCAAAAAGGTACCAATAAAAGGTATGATCATATCGGTTTGGTAAAGACCATTAGCAATCGCAGCCATACCAAATTCGCGTACCCCATACTTGATATTCCGGCCTGAAAAGTCACCTGCTTTAACTAACGGATAGTTTTTTAACATGGTTAAATCTGAGCCAGATAAATCTGCAGAGCCCCCATAAAGCTGCGGCAAGAATGTAGCTAAGACGTTCAATACTTCCTGAGATGCTTTCCGTCCTGCAACAGGAGATTTAATCTCTATAGCCTTCAAGCGCTCTTCTAAATCCACAGGTAAAGAATTACAAGACATAGCTTCATAAGCCTTTAACAAATTAGGGTTTGCTTGAGCCCAAGCATTAAAAGTTGCCTGCCACTCTCTTTCTATAGCTATATGCTCTGCTATTTTTTTGCTAAAAAACTCTTTAACTTCTGAAGGAACATAAAATAAAGGCTCTTGAGGGATGCCTAGTAAATCTTTAGTTGCTTTAACCTCTTCTACTCCTAGAGGGGCACCATGAGCCTTATTGGTTCCTTCTTTGTTAGGCGAGCCTTTTCCAATAATCGTATGAGCGATGATGAGCCGAGGGCGCGTTTGCTTCTCGCTAGCCTTTAAAAACACCTGATGGATATCATCTAAATCGTTGCCGTCCATCTCGAAGACTTCCCAACCATATGCCTCGTAGCGCATTCTAGTGTTTTCAGTAAAGCACTCACTTGTGGGACCGTCTAAGCATATGTGATTAGAATCGTAGATTAAAATAAGGTTATCAAGTTGCAAATGAGCTGCTAAGCAAGATGCTTCTGCGGAAACACCTTCCATTAAATCCCCATCGCCACATAAGCAGTAAACCTTGCTATTAAGAATCTGATGGGCCTCTGTATTAAATTTAGCTCCTAGCAATTTTAAGCCCAAAGCTTGACCTACGGCATTGCCTATCCCCTGCCCTAAAGGACCTGTAGTCGTCTCTACCCCCTCGGTATCTAAGGATTCTGGATGCCCTGGGGTTTTAGAGTGAAGCTGCCTAAAGTTTTTAAGATCTTCTATGGAAAGAGGATAGCCCGCTAAATGTAAGGCAGAATAAAGAAGCATAGAACCATGCCCGGCCGAGAGAATAAAGCGATCGCGATTAGACCATTTAGGATTTTTAGGATTATAACGCAGTAAATATCCCCATAAGTAAGCCCCAATTTCTGCGCATCCCATCGGTAATCCAGGATGTCCTGAGTCTGCTTTTTGCACAGCATCTATGGAGAGCCCTCTAATAGTATGAGCGGCTTTAGCTAAAACAGCTTTAAGCTCGGGATTTAAAATTTTTGAAATATTTTGTTTATTGTTTTTTAAAGAACTATTGACTTCAACCATAGAGATGCCTATTAAAGATTGTTGGGTAATGTTCTAGACTCTAGCCACAATTTAGTAAACAGGCAAGAAAAAATATGAATCCTATCGCTGCCTATCGAAGTTTACAAGATGATTTAATGCATGATAAAGTTTTAGGGCACTTTAATCTTTCGTTGCCGGTAAGAGCTACCTTAAAAATCTGTACAACAGTGCATTGGGTTTGGTGGCTACACCGCAAGAAAAAACTGTGCACTCAGCAAACAATTGTTCCTGCCGCTTTAGGAACTTTAACGGATTTTGCTCTTAAGTTTACACCTACATTTATTGAAAACACTATCCGCGGGATAGCCAAACTTATTCTTCTTGCCACCCGCATTGATGAATGCTTTCAAAGAATTCGCGCTTTATCGAATGCTTTTATAGAATTAAATGAAGCTATTAAAGGCAATTATTCTCCTTTGATAGAGCCTCAATGGGCTAAAAATCCCGATTCTATCTTTTTCTCCATTAAGACAAGAAATCAAGCTAAATCCAGGATAAAAAACGTAGAAGCCTATTGGCGTCGCCTTTATTATTGTACTCTCAATGTATTGGCTAAAACTTTTAATTTAAGTATGCAATTATGGGACACCTATCATGCTTTTATTTATTCCCATGATGATGTTCCTGAAATGTATGTGAATGGGATAGCCTGGTTTAAAAAGCTAAGAAAAAATAAAGAGCATCTATGTGCCAAACTAGAGCAGTATCAGCCTGTCATCCAAAAGATTTTTGATTTAGTAAAGGCCGATATCACCGCTGAAGATCTTATAAAATCCACCAAAAACATAGGAGTTAAAGTCATAGATACAGTGGATAAACTAGAACAAACGGCCACTTTGGCAGGAGAAGCTATTGTTACAGCTTCAAAGAAAACAGCAAGCACCGTGATTGAAATTAAAAGTAAACTACTATGCCAAGGCTTAGTAAAACCTTCTATCCATACCCCTTTCATCCTGAATAAACGTCCGCGGCTCTTTTGGCCAGATAAGATGCTTCTAAAACAAAAGATGTAGGAAAGTGTAGCTTTTGGTTATCTATCCAAGCAACTACTAATAAAAGCCTCTCAATTATTAAGCAACTAGTGAAAACACTCATATTGGACTTTTATTTTGTAATTCTTCTAAATATAAAAGGCTATCTTCATCAACTTTTTATCAAAATTTTTATCTCTCCTAAACGATAAGAATAAGAAGTTACTAGTAATTGGCAATTAAATGCTTAAGAAAAAAAAGCAATCTATTTATCCCTAGTTAAAATTTACAATCTCACATTAACTTTCACCTTTTTTATTTGTTTAAAATCACAGGATGAAATATAAAAACAAAGCTAACCCTACTTTCAATTATAAAGTAAGGCACTTTCCTTATTTAACAAATGATTAATAAAAGGTTTTATTATGATTAATTTAGACTCTAAAGATCATGTAGATGCAGATTTCAGTATGATAGTTTCAGAAGCTGATTTCAAAGCTTTAGTTAATAGAGTAGATACGCAAGAAAAAAAGCTTTGTAAATATAAAACACAAGTAAGAGAATGTAACAAAAAGATTGATGACCTTCGTGCTACCCTTATAGTAAGAGATGAACAACTCCTGAAAGCAAATCAACGACTCATGAAAATGCATGAAAAAAAAGAGATACTTAAAAACAATGTTAAGATTTTGGCGGCTGAAAATGATCAATTGAAAGATAAAGATAGGGAAGCGCAAGCAACAATTACAAGAATTGAAGCAGAAAAAGATAAAGCGTTAAGTAGAAATAGAGAATTAGAAGAAAGTATTGCCTTATTAACAACACGAGAAGAAAGCCTGGCTAGAGAAAATCTCAGCCTTAGAATAGATAAAGATAGCCTAGAAGCAGACAAAGCTAAACTTGAAAAAGAAAGAGAAAGTCTTTTAGAAGACAGAGATGCCTTAAGAGCGGCTAAAGCAAAACTTAAAGAAAAACGCTGTTATCTTTTAAATGATAATGCTCTTTTAACCCATACTAATCATCAGCTTAAAGAAGAAAACGAGCGTCATCTAAACGATAAAAACAATTTAGCTACAGCTAATCATCAACTTAAAGAAGAAAATGAGCGTCATCTAAACGATAAAGACAGCTTAGCAGCAACCAATCATCAACTTAAAGAAGAAAATGAGCGTTATCTAAATGATAAAGACAGCTTAGCTGCCACTAATCATCAGCTTAAAGAAGAAAATGATAACCTTCTAAATGAAAGAAACGATTTAGCTGCCACTAATCATCAACTTAAAGAAGAAAATGAGCGTCATCTAAACGATAAAAACGATTTAGCTGCCACTAATCATCAGCTTAAAGAAGAAAATGATAACCTTCTAAATGATAGAAACAACCTAGCAACAACCGGTCATCAACTTAGAGAAGAAAATGAGCGTCATCTAAACGATAAAAACAATTTAGCTGCAGCTAATCATCAACTTAAAGAAGAAAATGATAACCTTCTAAATGATAGAAACAATTTAGCTGCCAATACTCATCAGCTTAAAGAAGAAAAAGAAGCTCTCCAAAATGATAGAAACAATTTAGCCGCAGCTAATCATCAACTTAGAGAAGAAAATGATAACCTTCTAAAGGATATAAATGAGCTATTAGTTGACATCCATCGAATTAGCGAAGAAAAAGAAATTATCCAGAACAATAGAAATAACCTGTTGGTAGCTAATATTGAAAGTGAAAATGAAAAAGAAGCTTTAGTGAATAGTAAAATTAGAGTGGCGGCAGAAAAGAAGGTACTGGCAAGAGAAAATAAGCGTCTTTTAGCTCATCAGGTTAAGTTGGAAGCAGACACTCATCATTTGGAGAAAGAGAGAGCAACTCTACAAACTGACAAAAATATATTAGATATAAAATTACAAGTATTAGATTGGCAATTACAAAAGCAAACTGATAAGGAGCAAGAAGTATTAAAACTGATGAAAGAAGGGGGTCTACCGCTTCAGCCAACTACCACCTTATCTGTTGCCGTCAAGCATCTGTTAGGTGCGAATAAGGAGTTATCATTAATTGCTGAAAAAACAACGTTGGCGCAATATAAGATTAAAGAAATAGGAGATAAACTTGCTACCCTTAACATGGTAAAAGCCGATTATACAGCGGAAGAAGTTCTTGAAAAGCTAAATAGTCTTTTTGAAGATTACCAAGCCTTTATTAAATACCAATCTGCTTTATGTAAAGAATTAGGTCTACCAAGCAATGCTAGCTTAAAAACAGTATTAGAAAAAATGCAGGAAAAAAAGATGTGTAAGAAAAGCGGTATAAGCGCACATTTTAGTAGATTAGCTAGATCTACTCTTTGTCTTTTTTCTTTAGGATTTGCAAATATTGTATAAATGCTAGTAAGAAAGTAATATTTTTATCACGAATTAAGAAGCTAAGTTTATTTGTAAACTTTCTTACCTAACAAAAAAGTTATCAAATGAGCTTGCTTCTTTTGACAAATTATATAAAAGTTCTAAAAATTGAGGTAGGTTATGGGAGTAAGAAAAATCCTTTCATCTGATTCCGATTCTGATTCGGATGATTTTTTAGAGGAATTTAACGCTCGTCAAAGATATGCTGACGCTCAACTCATGCGTAGTAATGCAAAATTATTACAAACTGAGCAGGATTTGATGATTGCAACGGTAATGCGTCGGCTAGATAGCATGGAACGTCGTGAGCAAAGTGAAAGAGAACGTTTATCTCGAACTAATATTGTACATTTACCGACCGAGGAATTAGAAATAGAGGTTGAACAAAGACAAGAAGAGGAACAAGAGCTTAGTAGCCGGGCTGATAAGCTTTTAGAAGACTTTTGCCTTATAAACGAAGGACTGTCAAGAATTGAACAAGGACAAATTAAAATCCAAGAAAGTCAAGAATTAATAATTAACGATCAGGCAGAGCTAAGGCAATCTTTTCAAAGAATAGGGCAAGAACAATACCTTATTCGTAGAGATTTTCAAGATATAAGAGAGTCCTTTCAAGAAATAGGGCAAGAACTAGAAGTCATTAGCAGAGACTTTGAAGATTTGGAAAGGTCTTTCAGGGAAATACGGCAACAGCAGCAGTTAAGGCGAAATGAACAGGCAGAGATAAAACAAGCTTTTCAGGAATTAAAGCAACAGCAGCAGTTAAGGCGAAATGAACAGGCAGAGATAAAACAAGCTTTTCAGAAATTAAAGCAACAACAGCAGTTAAGGCTGAATGAACAAGCAGAGATAAAACAAGCTTTTCAGGAATTAAAGCAACAACAGCAGCTAAGAGGGAATGAACAAGCAGAGATAAAACAAGCTTTCAGGGAAATACGGCAACAGCAGCAGTTAAGGCGAAATGAACAGGCAGAGATAAAACAAGCTTTTCAGGAATTAAAGCAACAGCAGCAGTTAAGGCGAAATGAACAGGCAGAGATAAAACAAGCTTTTCAGGAATTAAAGCAACAACAGCAGCTAAGAGGGAATGAACAGGCAGAGATAAAACAAGCTTTCCATGAATTAAAGCAACAACAGCAGCTAAGGCTGAGTGAACAAGCAGAGATAAAACAAGCTTTTCAGGAGATACGGCAAGACCAAGAACGCTTACATAAAGGTTTTGCAAGCTTGCGAGAATCCTTCCAGGAATTAGAGCAGCAACATCAGTTAAGGCGGTATGAACAGGCAAAGATAAAACAAGCCTTTCAGGAGGTAGGACAAGAACGAGACGTTATACGTAGAGATTTTGCAGACTTACGAAAATCCTTTCAGGAAATAAGGCAGGCCCAAGAACGCATACATAGGGATCTTGCAGGCTTTCGGGAATCGTTCCGAGAAATAGAGCAGCAATACCATTTGCTACGCAATGAGCAGACTGAGATAAAACGAGGCTTCCGGAAAATAGGGCAAGATCAGCAACAGCTGGCCATAGAATTTGGAAGCTTGAAAAACAATTTTAAAGAAATGAGGGTAATAGTTGAAGAGCTGATAAAAAAGTTTATTCCTCCCCATACTCAAGAAACTCTAACTGCTGAAGAACTAGCAGAAAAAGAAGAAAAAGAGGCGAAATTACTTACCCAACATTATATGCATGATTGGCAGGAGAGAATAAATCGTGAGAATAGAAAGGAAAAAACATTAAATTCACTAACTATTCAAGAAGAGGTGATGGAGCACGAAAAAGAAAATTCTTTTATCAAAGTAGAAATGAAAGAAAGTGAGGGAATTTTACCTCAAGCGGAGGAACAAGAAATACCCCAACTAGATCCAACCAAAAGCTATTCATTGCAAACCGTTAAAGCTAGTTTTTTAAAAAAAGTATGGGCAGCTAAAGAATATGCTCAGAGCTTTTTTATAAAGCTAGCATGCTTAGCTACTATAGCTTCAGCAGGCATAGCTAGTTTCTTTGCTATAGGTGCTATGATGGCATAATTAAGTAAAAATCCAAATAAAGGAATATTTAATTTCTTGTTAGGAAAGCTGCTGGGTTAATCCTAGCAGCTTTTTTTTAAGGATAATCCACTCATGCAAAATTGTCTCAATGCATTTTTCTTGCATACAGGAAACTAGACTTTTCAAATTCCGTAGCCAATCTTGCTGCTCGTGTGACTTCCGTATTTTTTGCATCGATTATTTTTTGGCCTTATGCATTTTATTAATGCTATTTTCTGCTGCAATCCTGTTGCTTTCCTTCCTCAAGTAATTTTTGCCACCATGAAAGGCCTTGTATAGGGCCTTACTAAAGAATTTACAGGGAAATTGTATAGGGCAAGTGGCATGCATATTGTGGCAATACCTTAGGCTGGTCTCAATATATAAAGGCATCTTGTGACCGAATTTTGGATCGCAAAATTTCAGCTTTAAACTATTGAGAAACTAAGCAGGTCTCCCCGCATGGCAAACTTTGCTAAAGGAAGCTAGCCTTGTTATGGGGTAATAATCAATCCAAGCAAGCCTCGTCCCATTACAAGCCTATTCCATTTCCTACGCAGTCTAAAGGCTACAAGCCAAACACATTCTGAATGGCCAAGAAGGGAAAAAATGCGAAAGCTTTATCTTTTAACCTTACAATTTTTTCGAAAACTAATCCGCTAGAAGGAAAAAGCTTTCTTAAGATATAATCTTTTACTTTTTCATCCATCAGGAATTTTCAATGCTTACTCAAGAAATTCGTCGCCAATTTCTCCATTATTTTAAAAATAAGCAACACTCTATAATTGCCTCCTCCCCTGTAGTGCCTCACGATGATCCTACTCTTCTTTTTACCAATGCAGGCATGAACCAATTTAAAGACGTTTTCTTGGGCGATACTATACGAGATTATAATCGAGCGACTACCTCCCAGAAATGCATCCGGGTGGGAGGAAAACATAATGATCTTGAAAATGTAGGGCATACCGCACGGCATTTAACATTCTTTGAGATGCTCGGCAATTTTTCCTTTGGCGACTATTTTAAAGCAGAAGCTATTCAATTTGCTTGGGAAGTTTCTACTCAAGTTTTTGGATTTGAGGCAGAGCGCATCTGGCCTAGCGTTTTCCGAGAAGATGAGGAAGCTTTCGAGCTTTGGACCCAGTATGTCCCTACCCATAAAATTACTCGTCTAGATGAAAAGGACAACTTTTGGGCGATGGGAGAGGTAGGGCCTTGTGGACCTTGTTCTGAGCTATACTATGATCGAGGGCCTAAATATGGCAAAGCTTCTAAGCTTAGTGAAGATAGCGAAGGAAGTCGCTATCTTGAATTTTGGAATTTAGTCTTCATGCAATATAATCGCTCATCGCCTGCGCAGCTTGCTCCTCTACCTAAGCCATCGATAGATACCGGAGCAGGCTTAGAACGCGTGATTAGCCTAAAGATGGATGTAGATTCTGTCTTTGAAACAGATGTGTTACGTAGCTTAATCGCTCAAGTTGAGCAGGTCTCAGGCATTCCTTATGACCCTGCTAATCCTCATCTAGCCCCTGCTTTTCGTGTGATTGTCGACCATTTGCGCTGCTTAGCTTTTGCTATAGCCGATGGGGTTCAGCCCAGTAATATCGACCGAGGATATGTTTTAAGGAAAGTTTTAAGACGTGCTGTACGCTATGGACGTATGTTAGGGATAGAAGATCCTTTCCTAGCTAAAGTACTTCCTCGGCTAGTTGAAACGATGGGCAGCGACTATAAAGAATTGCAAAGAGGACAAAGTCTTATTGCTGAAATTTTAACGATAGAAGAAGAAGCTTTTTTCCGTACCTTACGCCGAGGTGGCAATATTCTTAATCAAATCATTGATAAAGCTCAAGGCAGCAACAAAAAAATTACAGGTGATGAAGCTTTTAAACTTAAAGATACGTATGGCCTGCCCATGGAAGAAATCCTATTGATTGCTAAAGATTCAGCTCTTACTGTTGATGTAGAACGCTATCAAATTCTAGAGCAAGAGGCTAAAGAACGTTCTCGTAGCTCTCAAAAAACTATCCAAAAAGTAGCTTCAGAAAATCTATACGCAAGTTTTACTGAAAAGCATGGATCTACAAAATTTGTAGGCTATCAGCAACAACAGACTTTAAGTAAAATCCAAGGCATTCTCCACAACGGGGAATTTGTCACCTCCCTAGAAGAAGGCCAGGAAGGCATTATTCTTCTTGACCAAACACCCTTTTACGCAGAAATGGGTGGACAAATAGGAGATCTAGGAGTTATTAAAGGAGATCACAAGCTCTTTCAAGTTATGGATTGTAAATCCCCCTATAAAGGTATTATCGCTCACATAGGTAGAGTAGAAAAAGGCTGCTTGACCACAGCGGATACCTTGACAGCCACGATCGATTCAAGACGACGTCAAAAGATTGCTAACAACCACACAGCTACCCATCTTCTACATTGGGCTCTTTCTCAGGTATTAGGAGAGCACATCAAGCAGGCTGGCTCGGTAGTAGATGCTGAACGCCTCCGCTTTGACTTCAATCATCATAAAGCCTTGACTCATGAAGAAATCTTAGCTCTTGAGGATCTGATTAATGCTAAAATTCGCACTAATCAAGCCGTCAAAGGGTATGAAATTCCCTATGAAGAGGCGCAAAAAAGAGAAGATATTAAACAATTTTTTGGGGAAAAATATAGTTCTCTCGTGCGAGTTGTGGATATAGACTATTCTAAAGAGTTATGCGGAGGCACGCATACCAATTTTTTAGGCACTATTGGTTATTTTCGTATCGCCAAAGAAAGCAGCATTGCTGCAGGCGTGCGACGCATTGAAGCAGTTACGGGGGCAGAAGCTGAAGCTCTCAATCGTGAAGCAGAAAAAACAATCTTAGAGAGTGCAGCTTTACTAAAAACATCGCCTGCTAAGCTAAAAGAAAAAACAGAAAAGCTATTAGAAGAAAATAAGCAATTATCTCAGCAGCTAAAAAACCTTCAAAAAATCCAAAGAGATAATCTTGTCCACTCTCTTTTAGAAAAAATGGAAAAACTTCCTCAAGTTAATCTGATTGCATCCCAAGTGGATCTCTCCCCTGAGGAACTGCGCTTATGTGCTGAAGACCTTATGGCACGCTTTAAATCAGGTGTGTTAATCCTTGCAGCTTCTTATGAAGAGCGCTGCCAATTTATCATTCGTGTAACTGAAGATTTAGTGGCCCAAGGCATCCAAGCTTCTGAGATAGTCAAGAAGATTGCCCCCACTATTGAAGGTAGCGGAGGAGGCAAGCCTAGCAATGCCCAAGCAGGAGGAAAAGCCCCTCATAAGGTTGAGCAGGCCTTAGCACAAGTACGTGAAATGCTTGGAGATCGACCTTCCGATAAAAAAGTTGGCTGAGAGGAAAATATTTTCTCTCGCTCATTTTACTTTCCGCAAGCTGCTGGTAGCTCTAGCATCAAAGGTCGCCCTCCCTTTTTTCTCTTCGCTGCCCTTTTGTGTAGATGTCCCCTTGCGCAAACTGGTTACCTTTGTAGTTTTTTAGTCCCTCTACTTCATCTTGCCTATTTACCTAGTGTTTAGTCATTCCTTGCCCGCTCCCATCTATTTTCAATAGGCTCCCTTTCAAAAATATATCTCCAGCATTCAATTAGGAATTAACTTTTTAATAATCAGTTGACTATAATAATTTTTTCCCAATAAGCCTTTTAAGGTTTTAAATTTATGGACTTTATCATCCCGATATTTCTTTTCTACCCTCTGGCTTTCTATTTCTTAAGAATTCCTCTTTTACAAAATTTTCCCACGCAGGTCGAGTGCTCTCGGCTATTCATTAGGCTTAAGGCCAATAAGGAATTAATACTGGTGCAAAAAAGCCTATTTAAAGTGTATCTTATTTATTTTCTTTACCTTCTTCTTGAGGCAAAACAGTGTTTAAAGAAATAATCAAAAGTGAAAAAATTCAAAAGCTTGAAGAAGCTTTAAAAAATCATGATTCCATTCTTATTGAAGAAACATGGAATGCAGCCAAGGCTTTTATAGCTTCTTTAGCCAAGCAAGCCACTGGCAAAAACATTCTTATTTTAACAGGGGCTAGCTTAGAAGAGACCCGCTTATATCACGATTTTCCATTTTTTGCTGGGCAATCCGCTATTGAATTTCCCGCTTGGGAGACTTTGCCCTCTGAAAACATCGCACCTAGTCCTGATGTAGTGGGCGAGCGGTATAAAGTTTTAGAACAGCTAATGCACCAAGAAGGCCCTCACATTATTCTTTCTGGCTTGCAAGCTTGCTTGCAACGTCTGATCCCTCCCCAAAAATTTAAGCAGCTCTACATGCACCTGACCCTTCAAACATCTATCTCTTTTGAAATTTTTACAGAGCGCCTAGTGAGCATGGGATATCAAAGAAGAGCTGTGGCTGCGGATAAAGGAGAATTTGCTATTCGCGGCGGAATTATTGACATTTTTCCTGTTTCTTCCCCTGATCCTTTTCGGCTTGACTTCTGGGGGGATGAAATTGAATCCATCCGCATCTATGATCCTATTGGGCAAAAGTCTATCCGCAGTGTAGAAAAAATAGAGATTCCGCCTGCTAAAGAGTTAGAATTATTAAAACCTGAGCCTCATCTATGCACAATCTTGGATTATTTAGGTCCTGAGACTATCGTGGTCTTTGATGACATACTCGCTTTAGAAGATCGTTATGCTTCTCTTGTCAATATTTGTGGTAGCTCAACGCCTACCTTTTGCAGCATCGGACAGTTCATGGAAGCGATGGCCCCCCTACAAAAAATCTTTCTTAGTCAAAATCCTATAGAAGAATTAAGCGAAGTTCGCATCCTTGATAAAACTTCTACAAATTATTATTCTAAGCAGGCTCCTCTCTACAAGCTCTCTTTTTATCTATTCGCAAGCGAATTTCAGGCTCGACGTTGGTCTCATCCTTTCATTCCTCTTGGTCATTTCCTGTTGCCTGAGCAGGCAGAGAACGCAGAGATTAACGGCCAAGAAATTCTCTTATCCCTTTCTAAGCTTGGGCGATCAGATTATCATCTTCATTTTCTTTGTGCCACTGCCTTAGAAGAAAGTAATCTAAAAAAACGCCTTCATGAGGCTAATATTACCCTTCCGGAAAATACTTTTTTCCACCTTCACTACTTATCTAGCGGATTTGTCTTAGAAGATCAAAAGCTGATCATCTTACCTGCCACCGAGATCACGCATCGATATAAAATTCGCCGACAGAAACAGCGCAGCACTTATCATACTACCCCGATGGAGAGCTATGATTTATCTGCAGGAGAGCTTGTGGTGCACCTCAATAATGGAATCGGTAAATTTATTGGATTAGAAAAACGCTCTAATCTTCAAGGGACACTCAGTGAATATTTTGTCATTGAATATGCTGACAACGCTAAATTATTTGTCCCTCTTAATCAAGCTTACTTAATTAGCAAATATATAGGAGCTAATGAAGAAATTCCCAAACTGCATCATCTAGGCAGCAGTCGTTGGAAAAAAACTAAAGAAAATACTGAGCGGGCTATCATGAGCTATGCGGCCGATCTTTTAGAGCTATACGCTAAACGCTCTATGAAAGAAGGCCATGCCTATTCGGAAGACAGCCCAGATATGCAGGCTTTCGAAGAAGATTTTCCTTTTGTGGAAACTGAAGATCAACTAGCTGCTATTGCTGCCATTAAAGCTGACATGCAAGAAAAAAAATGCATGGATCGCCTGATCTGTGGCGATGTGGGATATGGGAAAACAGAAGTCGCTATGCGTGCTGCTTTTAAAGCAGTGGTTGACGGTAGCAAGCAGGTGGCGGTCTTAGTTCCCACCACCGTGTTAGCCATGCAGCATTATGAAAATTTTGTTGAAAGAATGAGCAGTTTCCCTATCAGTATCGCCGTCATGTCTCGCTTTCGTTCCACCAAACAAATGAAAGACACCTTAGAGGGCATTGCTAAGGGCTCTGTCGATATTGTTATTGGTACCCATCGTTTGATAGGCAAAGATGTTATTTTTAAAGATTTAGGGTTGGTTATCATCGACGAAGAACAACGTTTTGGTGTTAAAGCTAAAGAACAGCTGAAAAAAATTAAAAACTCTATTGAATGTTTAACGCTTTCTGCTACGCCCATTCCACGCACCCTTTACATGTCACTCATCGGAGCACGCGACATGTCTATCATTAACACTCCCCCTCAAGATCGCTTGCCTATTACTACTCTCATCACGGAATCTAATGATGAAACACTTAAGAGTGCTTTATTACGTGAATTATCTCGTAATGGCCAAGCTTATCTTATCCACAATCGCGTAGAATCCATCTATGAGTATGCCGCTCGCCTCAAAAAACTTTTACCCCACGCTCGTATTGTAGTAGGACATGGACAGATGAGCAGTCAAGAAATAGATGCTGTTTTCCATGCTTTCAAAAGCGGCCAAGCAGATATCTTGGTAGCTACGACAATTGTAGAAAACGGGATTGATATTCCTAATGCCAACACTATTTTAATCGACCGTGCCGATACTTTTGGGCTAGCGGATCTATACCAATTGCGTGGCCGAGTAGGCCGATGGAATAGAAAAGCTTATGCCTATTTTATGGTTCCTCGTCTACGCTCGTTGCCAGAACTTTCGCGCAAAAGGTTGAATGTGTTGATGGAAGCGCAAGGATATGGTGGCGGTATGAAAATTGCTATGCGCGATCTTGAAATCCGCGGGGCAGGAAATATTTTGGGCCATGAGCAATCCGGACAGGTAGCTGCTATTGGCTTTCATTTATATTGTAAGCTACTAAAAAGAACTATACAGACTTTGCAAGGTAAAATATCCAGCCTGCTTGTGGATACTAAAATGGATTTTCCCCTGCTAGACGCACGATTGCCAGAAGAATTTATTAATGAAGTCAGCTTACGCATGGAAATTTATCAAAGACTAGGAGAAGCCATCACCCACGAAGAGGTAGAGGCTATCTGGGAAGAAATTAAAGACCGTTTCGGAAAACCTCCTGAAGCTGCTAATTGGCTATATCATCTTACAAAAATACGTGTATATGCTTCTACCCACGGCTTTACTCTTTTAAAGCTCGATAAGTTTTCTTTAAGCTTAGAGCAGCAGAAAGGTAAGCAGACAAAAAATAAGCGAACGCTAATAGGTCCCTTTAAAAATGGTGAGCAGCTGGAGAGCAAGGTTATTCAAGCTATGCAAGAGATGTAAAAAGCAATTTAAGGAAATCCCTTGAGAGCTGGTCCTTAACATGGGAGCTTATTTGCTATCTTTATATAAGCTCTGCACACATACGAACGTTAAAGGTGAAGAAATATATAAGCCTAAAAGGTTGTTTTTTTATACATTCTTAAGAGCAGCAGTAATCAATTCACTCAACTCAATCGTTTCAGGCAATTCTTTCAAGCATTTTTTAATAGCTTGTTGGGCAATCAGTTGATTGTAACCTAGATTGATCAAAGCGCTCATCGCATCTTTAATTTTCTGAGCCTGGGGGTCGGTAGAGGGATAGGCAACCAGCTCTTCAGGATCAGGAAGCAGTATAGCTGGAATTTTATCGCGCATTTCTATCATCAAACGTTCTGCAGTTTTCTTGCCAATGCCTGGAACTTTGCTGATGGTAGCTATCTCATGATTATGAATAGCCCGCTGCAGCTCACGCCCTGATAGATGGCCTATAATGTTTAAGGCCATCTTTGGCCCTACGCCTGTTACATTCATTAAAGCTTCAAAAAGCTCGCGATCTTCGCTATTTAAAAATCCATATAACGTCTGGGAATTTTCTCTAATGACAAAGGCAGTGTAAAGCAAAACATCTTCCTGTAGGGAGGGAAGCTTTGCAAAAAGATTTGCAGGAATTAAGATTTTGTAGCCTATACCACCACTTTCAATTACAGCAAATAAGGCGGTCAATTGCGTTAAAGCTCCTTTTATATAAGCTATCACTTCTCACCTGTTATTTAATATTAAATTTCCGCTTCATAGAGACTCTTACATTGGGCCGCATGGGCATGGCAGATTGCCAACGCTAAAGCATCCGCAGCATCCTCCGGCTTAGGAGGCTGAGCGAGCTTTAAAAGAAGTTGCACCATCTTTTGCACTTGTCCTTTGCTAGCGCTTCCATTGCCTACCACCGCCAGCTTAGCTTTAGAAGGCGAATATTCAAAAATAGCAATCCCTTTTTTCTTGGCTGCTAAAATTGCAATTCCTCGTGCCATTCCTAGCTTAATCGCACTTTGCACATTTTTACTGACATACTGCGTTTCCACGGCAAGGGCCTCAGGGGAATACCGATGAATAAGGGCCTCTAGTGCATTAAAAATAACCAGATAGCGTTCTGTTAATTTATAATTAGCGGGCGGGCGTATACACCCATAATCTAGAACTTGATAAACATTTCCTAAAACTCTAATAATGCCATATCCTGTGATGCGCGTGCCAGGATCAATTCCAATAATTATCACAAATATCCTTTAATCAAATAAATTTTGGCGTAGGGGAGAAGAGGCAGGCCTTGCATCAAACAAAGAAGGCTGCGATTCCAGTTGCTCATCAGGAAGAGAAGAGTGCTCATCATTTAAAGAAATCTGCGCAGACGCCTCTTCCCATTCAGTAGGTCTCTTGGGTGTAACAGTCCCCCTAGAAAGCTCGCCTTGCGATATAATATCCTGAGCCCCTATCACATGACTTAAGCTAGCCAATAAGCTATGCATCTGCTGCTGCTTTTCTTCTAAGGTTTTAAGATTTTCCTCCGCCTGTTGGTATTTGGCTTCCCATTGGGCTACCTGACTCTCAGCCGCTCGAATAGTTTCCTGCAACAGATGTTGAGTTTTACTTTCCTGCATTAACTGCTGTTCAAAAGAGTTTTGCCTTTCATTCATTTTAATTTTAAGCTGATTTAAATTTTCTTCTAGATCAGCAATCAGGGATTTTTGCTCTTCAATTTTTTCATTAAGAAGGGCAACCTCTTTAACTTTTTTACCCAAATGCTGTTGGGCTACTTTAATGCGCGCATCTTGCTCCTCTTGATAACGAGTCATTATAGATAGAGTATCTTCAAGTCTGAACTTTTCTTGAGAAAGATAGGTAATTTCCTTTTGATCAGCTTCTACTTGTTGTTCTTTTAGCTTAAATAAATCTTGCTGCTGCTGTAAACTGCTTTCAAGCTCTTGAGAATGCTGCTGTTTTTGCCTCTCTGCCTCCAACTGCTGTTCATGCAGCAAATTCTCTAATCGTAACAGCTGCTCTTTGAAATCATTTTCTTTTGTTGAGATTTGCTCAAGTTTGCATTGGAGGGCTTTATTCTCATTTTGCTGGGAGGCTAGGGTCTCTTCACCTTGCAACACCTTATTATAAAGAGCTATTTTTTCACTTACGGCATTCATATAGCAGCTTTCGATTTCTTTAGCTTCCCGCATACCTTTAGATAAATCTTCCTTAATGAAGGAGATCTCCTTTTCTAACTGATTAAAAAGCTGGTCTTTCTCAGTCATAGAGGTTTCTAAGCGCATTTTCTCATCTTTAATTTTATTAAAAGCTTCTCTTTCTTCGGCTAATTTTGTTTTAAGAGAGCTAAATTGTAGTTGCAAAGCATGAATTTCTTCCATTAATTCCTGTTTCTCAGCCTTTTCATTGTTTAAGGCCTCTATCTGCTGGTGGATGCGCTTCTGTGCTACCTCCAATTGCCCGGTAAGATTAAAAACAGCTTCTTCGGAACGTTGAAAATCTTCTCTTAGCTGATTGAGCTCTAAATAAGCTTCTTTGGATCTTTCGTGCAGATGTTTAAGTACGCGCTCTAGTTGAGTAGAGTGCTTTTGGATTTCGGCAAGCTTTTTAGCTAAAGCATGATTTTCCATCTTTAAAGCATGGATATTTTTGGGTTCTTGCTCTAGCTTTGTCTCCGTGCCTAGCATATCCTCTTGCCGTCTATCGTGAGTGGGGTCTTCCTGAATTAGCTCATGAATCTTTTTTTCTTGTTCTTGTACGACTAATGTCAATTTTTCTAGCTGTTCTTTCTGCTGTTGATTTTGCAATAAGGCTTCTTGATAAGAGTCTGCTAACTCAGAAGATCTAGGCAAAACAGCTTGATCATTCTCCTCTTTTTGCTGAGCTTCTTTTAAATCGGCTACTAATTGATCATAAAGAGCTTTAAGGCTTTTTTGTTGCTCTAAAAGAGCTATATTTTCTTGAGTAAGCTTTTTATTATGTAAATGTAATTGATAAGCTAAGTTACTTTCCTGCTTATTTCTCTGATGGACATTTTCATCTGCAACTGGGCTACTTAAAACATTCTTCTTTTTGTACCTAGCTAACATATTCTTCAAATTATCCACGCTTTCCTTTCTTTTATAAGAAAGATTGCGAGAAGGTTTGAGGGGATCATTTTCTGATAAAAGCATAGTTTGTTCTAACTTCACGTTTTGAAGCTCCTTCTCCAGTTCATTAGCTTTATCCTTTTCAAAAGCAAGATTTTGAAAGAGCTGTTGAGGCTCTTCATCTGAGTAAATGTGACGGTTGCTCAAAACTTACCTATTAAGAAATATTTGGACAGACACCTATTTTTGCTCTATAGTATATTCCTTTTATACTTAAGTTTCGCTTTATAACTCAAGAGATGCATAACCAATTAAGGTTAAAAAGCATGAAAACCCCTTATTTCCCCTGGCTCTCTAGGCCTCCAAAAAATATTATCGTGAGAATGCCAAATTGGATAGGTGACGCTGTCATGGCCACTCCCCTATTAGCCGATTTAAGAAGGCAATGGAAAGAGGCTAAAATTACAGTTATATGCCAAACGCCTATCGATAAGGTGATTCAAAACAACCCTCATATTAACTCTATCTACGCATTTAAACGTCCTACGAGCTGGTTAGACAAGCTTCATCATGTGGAGATAATCGATTTTTTGCAAAAAGGCCAATATGATTTAGGTCTTCTTTTAACAAATTCTTTCTCCTCAGCTTGGTGGTTTTTAAAAGGAAAAGTTCAACATCGCCTTGGATTTGCTGACGGGTTTAGAAGCCTTTTGCTAAATAAATCTATACCATTTCCGAAAAATAAGGAATTCCAACATCAAGTTATTACTTATAAAACGTTACTCGGCCCTTTAGCCATCCCCCTTTCCTCTACACCACCCCAGCTTTACGTAAGTACGCAAGAGATCCAAGAGGCTCATCATTTTCTACGTAGCTGCGGGCTTGACCTTCAAAAAAACATTTTGGTAGGCATTAATCCTGGAGCAGCTTATGGCTCGGCTAAATGCTGGCCACCTGAGCGCTTTAATAAATTAGCAAAAAAATTATTAGAAAACCCTAATGTTTTTATTATTTATTTTGGCGATAGTAACGGGGTTTCGGTGGTCAACCAAATATGTCAAGACTTACCTAGCCGTGCGATTAATCTAGCAGGACGCACATCTATTCGCGAATTGATCGCCCTGCTAAAATGTTGCTCTATCTTTCTTACAAATGATAGCGGGCCTATGCACATGGCTGCTGCTTTAGGTGTACGTTTGCTAGCACTGTTTGGCTCCACGAATGAGATAAAGACCGGTCCTTATCCGCAAGGGTTGGTGATTCATAAGCATGTCGAATGCTCTCCTTGCTACAAGCGTGTATGCCCTATTGATTTTCGCTGCATGACCAAGATCGAGGTTGAGGAAGTCTATGCACAACTTGAAAGATTGTTAAAAGAAAATAGCTGTTGATAAAAAAATAGCCTTTATTAACCTCTTCTTGAGGCTTTCCTTGAAGCGTAAATTTAGGAAAGATTGCCAACAATTTATCGATTCATTCTCAAGAAGGCAACTTGCTTAAGAGATTAACTTGGGGTAAAATAATAAGCTGCCAAAATGGTGCTTCTCCCTTAACTTTTAAGTTTTTAGGAGAATTCATTAAATATTTAGCAAATTTTTCTTTGCGTTTTGTGTTTTCTTAAGAAAGGAAACAGGAAGGCTTTAAACGATTTTTAAGAAAAAAAGCGCAAGATAAGCGCTAAAGATCGTTAAAATATAAATCAGATAGACCTCATTCTTAATGGCTCTATCAAGCTCTTTTAAGACTTTTTCCCTCTACTTTTTTTAAATGTGTCTAAAAATGAGCTTTAAACTAGACATAAAAGCAAAAAACTTCCCAGAGTCTTGCAATAAATTAAAAAATTTAATTAGTTTAATTTCTCAAAAAATGGCTCTTGAAAAATTCTGTGGCCAAAGAATAAACTATTTTTCTTATCCGCGCTAAGATTAAACCGTGTAAAGATAATAATTCGTCAAGCTACTTGCTCCCAGTATGCCTTCAAATTTTTGAGACTACATGATAAAAGAGAATGATCATGGGTAATAATTTTATTTTTAAGGAATATATGCATGAATTATGAAAGGGCAATAGCCAAGCTCAATAGCATTCAACAACCTCACCTCCTTAACTATTGGCATGAACTTAATGAAGGAGAAAAAAGCTTTTTATTGCAACAGATTGAAAATTTAGATATCGATACTTTTCATGAGCAACAAGCTGCAATTAACGCGCCCTTGCTTTGCGACATTTCTGTCGATCCTTTTCTAGATTATCAAAAAGTGGGCTCTTTAGAAAATGCATTACTTGGTAAAGAAGCGATCGAGCAAGGGCGCTTGGGATGCTTAATTGTAGCTGGAGGGCAAGGGACACGCTTACATTTAGAGGGACCTAAAGGGTTATATCCTATTAGCCTCATACGCCATAAAAGCCTTTTCCAGTTATTTTCTGAGAAGATTGTAGCAGCAAGCAAGCTGGCTCTTCGTCCTCTCCAAGCAGCTATCATGACATCTCCTCTTAATCATGGGATGACCGTGGCCTATTTTAAGGCCCATGCGAATTTTCAATTAAGAAAAGAACAGCTTGATTTCTTTACTCAACCCATGCTCCCCTTTCTAGATGATGCGGGTAACCTTTTCTTAGAAAAAAAAGGGTTGCTAGCTGAAGGGCCCAACGGCAATGGAGCCTGCCTGCATCAATTTTGGCAAGAAGGTCTCTTAGCTAAATGGAAGGAAATGGGCATTGAGCATTTAAATTTTGTTATGATTGATAATCCCTTAGCCGATCCTTTTGATGCTGAGCTATTAGGTATGCATATTCGTAATCAGAATGATATCACTATCAAGTGTACGCTTCGAGCAGATCCAGAGGAAAAAGTAGGGGTTATCGTCAAACAGCAGCAAAAAGTTCAGGTCATTGAATATACTGAATTTCCCGAAAATGAGCGCTATGCCAGGCTATCCGACGGCTCCCTTAAGCACCCCTGTGCCAATATCAGCTTATTTTGCATCAGCCTATCATTTATTGAAAAAATTTGTAATAATAAAAGAAAAATGCCTCTCCATGCTCTTCACAAAAAGGCACCTAGCTTAATCGATGCGGCCCAAAAAGGATGGAAATTTGAGCATTTTATTTTTGACATTTTTCCTCTTGCTGCTAAAATTCAAGCGCTACTTTACCCACGCGAAAGGTGCTTTGCTCCTCTAAAAAACTTGAGGGGTCAAGACAGCCCTACTAGTGTCCAGGATGCCTTGCAAGCTAGAGATCGACAAGTATATGAAGAGCTTTTTAGCAAGAAAGCTCCTTTGGCTCCCTTTGAGCTAGCACAAGATTTCTACTACCCTCTTCCTTCTTATGTGAACCAATGGAAAAACCATTCTATGCCCCCTGAAGGCTACTTAGGAGAAACAGGATGCTTGGATATTTGAAGCCCTCATTCCACTTTACCCATCTCTTCAAACGCTTGGTTTCACCCTCCTTCTACAATCAATTTCATTGGGAAGAGAGACAGGTTTTTTTAAATTTTTTACTAGCGTAGGGATTAGCGATGAGGAGAAGTAGGCTTTTATTTGCCAACCGATAAGTCTAAACTACAATCAAAAGCAAAAAATTGATAATTTTATGAAAGATATAACTTAGGTAAAAATTATGAAAGTAGGATTCCTAGGAGCCGGAAGCTGGGGATATAGCCTGGCATCACTATTAGCTTCCAAAGGATATCAATTAATCTCTTGGAGCGCACGACCTGAGCTCGTTAAACATTTAACGGAGAAGCGTGAACATCCTTACTTGCCAGGCCATACATTCAATGGCAACATGAAATTTACAACAGATATAAAAGAGGCCTTGCAAGGAGCCGATATGCTTGTTGAGGCTGTCACCTCAGCAGGCATTCGCCCTGTCTTTGAACAAGTTAAAAGGCTAAAACTTCCTAAATGCCCTATCGTTATTACCTCTAAAGGAATTGAGCAAAATACAGGGCTTATTCTTCCTGATATCGTCGTAGAAGTGTTAGGAAAAGATACTCGCAAGCAAGTAGCTTTTTTAAGTGGACCCAGTTTTGCTCAAGATGTTATACGAAAATTGCCCACTTCTGTCGTTGGCTCTGCTTATGATCCTGAAGTGATGCGCCTTGTTACCGATACTTTTACCACTCACACTTTTCGTGTTTACCCTAATCCTGATATCCACGGAGTAGCCTATGGCGGAGCCTTAAAAAACATTATCGCTATTGCCTGCGGTATGGCTGAAGGATTAGAATTAGGCCATAGTGCTAAAGCAGCATTAATGACACGTGGCTTGCATGAGATTCGCAAGCTCGCTGTTGCTAGAGGCTGTAGGGCTGAAACATTAAATGGCTTATCAGGAATGGGTGACTTATGCCTAACCTGCAGCTCCTTGATGAGTCGGAATTTTCGTTTTGGATACCTTTTAGCACAAGGCTTATCCCCCCAAGAAGCAGCTGTTAAAATCGAAATGGTTGTGGAAGGAGCCTATACCTGCGTCTCCACCTTACAACTTAGCCATCAGCTAAATGTAAGTATGCCTATCACTGAGATTGTTTATAAGATTATTTACGAAAGCCTTGCCCCCCAGGAGGCTGTTAAAGCTCTCATGCAAAGAACCATTAAAGAAGAACATCTTTAAAAATTTTCTCTAATAATGATGCAGGACCAAAAACTTAAGTGAGATAAAGCATGAAAGTCTTTACAGCACAGCAGATGAGGAATTTAGAAGCGCAAGCCTACCAAGATAGCGCTTCGGAAGAATTTTTTATGGAGCAGGCAGGCGCCAGCATTGCTCAAATGGTAGAAGAGTATCTTAACATCCATCAGCTTACTAAATATATTATCTTATTGTGTGCCAAAGGTAACAACTCAGGAGATGCTTACGTAGCAGGATGTTATCTTTTAAAGAAAGGATGTAAGGTATGTGCTTTGCAAGCTGTTTCTTTAGAAGGAGGTTCCCCTTTATGCATTAAAAATTATCACCGTTTTAAACAAGCAGGTGGGCAGATAGAAGATCCCTCTTTTTCCTTTCCTAAACAAGGAGTTATCTTAGATGGCTTTTTTGGCACAGGATTTAAAGGAAGCCTACAAGAGCCTTTTGCTAGTATAGTAGGGCGTGCTAATGCCTCTAAATTACCTATCTTAGCCATCGATATTCCCTCAGGACTAAATGGAGACACGGGGATGACGGAAGGCAAAGCCATTCAAGCAACTAAAACTCTTTTTCTAGGTGCACCTAAAAAGGGTTTCTTTATAAACGAGGGATGGAACTATGTAGGTAACTTGCATTATATAGATTTTGGGATACCTAAAGAATGTATCGATCATGCTCCTACCGATATGATTATGCTGACTAAAGACATTGTGCAGCCGCTACTTCCTCCTATTAAGAGAGGTTGGCATAAATATGAACGTGGCTATGTAACAGCTATAGCAGGCTCTCCTCACATGCCGGGAGCTGCCTTTCTCTCTGCAAAGGCAGCCTTAACGGCAGGTGCTGGCATTGTACGTTTAATTCATCCTAAAGAAATGGAAGCTGCACTTGCAGCTGCCCCTGTAGAATTAGTGCGGCAAAGCTATTGTTTGCAAAATCTGGAGGCTATCCTTGAGCCTATAAATAAAGCGTCTGCTTCTTACATAGGGCCTGGTATAGGAAAAACAGAAGAAACTTCTTACCTTCTTAAATATATTCTCAAGCATATTAAAAAACCTTGTGTCCTAGATGCAGACGCACTAACTCTGCTATCTGAGAATCAAGCACCTTTACCTAAAGGGCTAGTGTTAACTCCTCATCATGGAGAAATGTTGAAGCTTTTAAGAATAAAGCAAGAGCATCTTACCTCAGGAAAACTGCTAGATATCGCTCAATCATTTACTAATGATAAAAGTGTTACCTTAGTGCTTAAAGGAGCTCCTACCTTTATTTTGCAGCCAAACTTGCCTATACATGTTAATCCAAGAGGTGATGCAGGAATGGCTACTGCAGGAAGTGGAGATGTATTAACGGGGATAATTGCAGCTTTGCTAGCGCAAGGTTTGCCTCATCCTCAGGCCGCAATCTTAGGAGTTTGGTTGCACGCTGTAGCGGGTGAACAGGCAGCTAAAGAGAAAACCTCTTATTGTATGACAGCCTCTGATATAATTACTCACCTTCCCCATGCTTATAAAGATCTATTAAAATAAGGCGAATTGCCCTGGTGTAGCCCTTCCCGCTAATACGCTTTTGAACTGCTCTTTTTGCCATTGCCTATTTTACACATACATCTCTTTAAGTAGTGAGACAGCTTTCAGAGGGCTGAATATGTAGACTTAGTTTCTAAAAGGTATTATTAAGTATATGACTACATAGAAAGTTGCCCAAAGGCGTATTAGATGCTTAAGACCTCCTTACTGAAAATTCTATTATTCTGAAATATGGTGAGAAATCGCGGTGAAAAGGTACCTGCCCTCTTCACCTATAACGTTAAAAGAGTAAACTGGTAAGCCTAGAAAGTGTTAAAAATATAAAGAGCTTTTGGTTTACTATAAAGGCGTAGGATCTAAAGGTCTGTTTTTCTGCTAAAGTTAAGGAAAATTTTTTTAGCAGCGTTCTATATCCCATTATCTCTAAGCTCAAAGGCTAAGGAGTTTATTTCTAATATTTTCTTGTATATTTTGTGTATCTCCCTATATTGCTCAAAAAAACAACTAAAAATAGGTATAACACTTAAAAGGCGCCCTTCAATGAATCCTAGCTCTTCTATCACCATGGACCATTTACCTAATGAAATATTAGTCCCTATTTTAAAGGAGTGTGCTAGCCCTTCCTTATTTAACGTCTGTAAAAGATGGCATCATCTGCTGGCTTCTGAAGCGATGCCTTCTCTTTATAAAAAGATAACACTGCTTCATTTCCCCACGGGAAATACCACTACCCAGCCAACACTTATGTTAGCTAAAGTTTATCAACTTAATCCTGGACTTACCTCTACCGAAAAAGTTTATCAAGTTTTTAAGCAAGTTTTTACCTTAGCTAAATCTATTTCTCCTTTAGAGTTTAAAGAGAAAACGGAAGAAAAAAGAGGTTTAACGCTGGCTAATTACTCTTCTTATCTCTTAAATATTAATCGCCTTTTACTTTGGAAAAAACTTCCTGGTGGGAAAGAATACTTGAGCCGAGAAGAAATTAAACACTTGCCCCTAGAGAAAAAAGGAGAACTACTTAGAGATTGGATTGAAGAAAATTGTAAAGACTTAACTTTGCTAGATTTATCTAAAGCAGGCTTGACTTATTTACCCCCAGAAATAGGCCAGTTATCTCAGCTGCACACGTTTGAATTAAATCAAAACCAGCTCACCGCTCTGCCTCCAGTAATCGGCCGGTTGTCTCAGCTGCAATGGCTTGACTTAAGCCAAAATCAGCTCACCTCCCTTCCGGCAGAGATAGGACAACTATTGCAACTGCAAGAGCTCGACTTAAGCAACAACCAGCTCACTACCTTTCCGGCAGAGATAGGACTACTGTCTCAGCTGCAAGGGCTTCCCTTAAACAACAACAAACTTACCTCTCTTCCGGCAGAGATAGGGCAGCTATTGCAACTGCAAGAGCTCAACTTAAGCAACAACCAGCTCACTACCCTTCCGGCAGAGATAGGGCTACTGTCTCAGCTGCAGGGGCTTGCCTTACACAACAACAAATTTACCCTCCTTCCTTCAGAGATAGGACAGCTCTCTCAGCTGCAGAGGTTTGACTTACACAACAACCAGCTCTCCACTCTTCCCGCAGAGATAGGAGATCTATCTAACTTAAAAGAACTTTCATTAAGAAATACTCAACTGACGGCTCTTCCTACAGCAATTGGAAAGTTCTCTCAATTGCAAAAGCTTTATGTAGATAGCAACCAACTGACCTCCCTTCCCGTAGAAATAAAAGGTCTCTGCCGACTAAAAAAGCTTTCCTTAAAAAATAACCAGCTTTCTGCTATTCCTGCAGAAATTGGTCAGCTTGTAGAGTTGGTGGAGTTTAACTTAGAGCAAAACCAACTGACTTCGCTTCCAACAGAAATAAGGCAACTGTTCCAACTAACAATACTTTCTATAAAAAGTAACAAATTTGCCTCTCTTCCTGCAGAAATTGGTCAGCTTAGTGATTTAAAAGTGCTTAACTTAGAAGAAAACCAACTTAGCTCTCTTCCTGAAGGAATTGGGAATCTTTCTCAGTTAAAAAGGCTTCTAGTCAGTCACAATCAGCTTAGCTTTGTTTCTAAAGAGATAAGAAAGCTTTTGCAGTTAAAAGAACTCTACTTAGATAATAATCAACTTACCACTGTCCCAGCAAAAATTGGTCGACTGATTGATTTGGAAAAGCTTACTTTAAAAGACAATCAGCTTACCTTTCTTCCTGCACAAATTGGAGAGCTTTGTTCGTTAAAATTGCTTAACGTGGAGCACAACCAACTCACTACTCTTCCTGCAGAAATTGGAAATCTTTCTCAATTAAAAAAGCTTCTAGCCAGCCATAATCAGCTTACCACTATCTCAACAGAAATTGGTCGACTGATTAATTTGGAAGAACTTGCCTTAAGCGAAAATGAACTTACCTTTCTTCCGGCAGAAATTGGAAAGCTCTACAACCTAAAATTGCTTCAGATGGAACAAAATCAACTCACTGCGCTTCCTATAACAATAGAAAAACTTTTTCATTTGAAGCAGCTTTATTTAAATAATAATCAGCTTACCTTCCTTCCAGCAAAGATTGGCCAACTGACTAACCTAGAAGAACTTATTTTAAGAAACAATCAACTTACACTTCTCTCTACGAAAATAGGAAAGTTCACTAAACTAAAATTGTTAGATTTAGAACACAATAAACTTGTCACTCTTACCCCAAAAATTGGTCGACTGGCTAATTTAGAATATCTTGTTTTAAGTTATAACCAACTAACCTCTCTTCCTTCAAAAACAGATCAACTTCTTCAGTTGAAGCATCTCTACTTAAATAATAATCAGATCACCACTCTTTCTGCAAAAATCTGTCGGCTGACTCGACTGAAAGAGCTTACTTTAAACAACAACCAACTGACCTTCCTTCCTACGGCAATTAGACGACTCTCAAAATTAAAGCTACTTCATTTAGAACACAACCAGCTTATCTCCCTTCCTGCAGAAATAGGAAAGTTATCCAAATTGATAGTGCTTTCTTTAAAATATAATCAACTTAGCTCTCTTCCTGCAGCGATTGGCCAGCTTCACAATTTGGAAGTGCTTAACCTAGAAAAAAACCAACTTGTCTCTCTTCCTACAGAGATTACTAAACTATCCCGTCTACAAGAACTTCTTATAAGCTGCAACCATCTTAATTCCCTTCCTGCAAAAATAGAGGAGATGTATCGCCTAAGAGTGCTCAAACTAAATAATAACCCACTACAAGATATTTCCGAGGTAATAAAACAACGTTTTCAAGTTTAGAAAAATTTTTATCTCTAAGAAAATTTTATTGGAAATTTTCTAACCAATGCTCTATAAGCCTCTAACAAACAGCCTATAGTCTTTGCTATCCAAAGAGTAATCTATTCTCATGAGCACTTGCTCCAAATGCATTCTTTATAAATTTTGCTACATCGTATCCGCTCGTATAGCTCGGCATGAGTTAAAGAATGTTCCTTGCTTAGAAAAAATTTTAAAAGCGTTCTTTTTTCCAAAATCACTATATTTCCTTTACGAGCAAACCATTATAAAGCTCTTAATTTCTTGCAAAGTTAGTTACAAAACCAAGTAATACGCTTTTAAATTACTCCTTACACAATTAGGCATACGATACAGCACATAAACTTTTCATTCTTTTTTCTTGCAGACATACCTTTCTCCAAGAAGCTATTGCCATCTTTTCTAGTTCTTTATAACCCCGATAAATACGATTAGACCAAAAATGGCTACGCAAGTAATGCCATAAGTTTTCAACAGGATTAAGTTCAGGACTATAAGGAGGTAGAAAGAGCAGGTGA